>NZ_VOYU01000017.1:0-53763 GCF_013420135.1 Acinetobacter sp. YH12023 | reverse complement strand
CGCGACTCATGAGTGCTCGGTTATATGCGGGCCAATTGGTTGTGCGGTAGATTTTGTGTGTAGGCTTCTTCATTTGAAAATTATATCGCTGAAAAAGCCTTTACAGATAGGTTTGTGCAACAAAGCCGATACTAATTAAATTACCATCAACCAAAATATCATGATCAGAAATTTCCGTACTTTTAAGATCTGGCTCATATTCAACTAATAAAAAATTTCTTTTAATCTTTTTTGCTTGTTCTGAATTTGGAGGAACATACTTAAAAATAGTATTTAGAATACTTTGTATATTTTCATCTTGAACACTATAGCCTAAAAATATAATTGGATTATGTACAAATAGAGATATTAATTGGGCTCTAATTAGATCATATCTTTGATTAAATTGAATATAGTCATCTTTAGTCAAAATAATTGAACTAGGATTATTTATACAACCATGAATTTTATAAATTGTTCCGTATGGATTACTTAGTAAAATCTCATTACCAATTAACGGAATAAAATCAACTAATTCCTCTAAAAGCAAATCATAATTTGTTGTAATAATTGAAGATATATTCTTCGACATTTCTCTAAATAAATCAACTTCTCCATTCACTCCATTTTTGAAATCCATATGATTAAGTAAATCACATACATAAAGCTTAAAACGACTTACAGTTTTATTATTTCGACTCAATTCATAAAACTTGTCATTTATTTCTTTAAATTTCCCATTTCTATCATTTTTTAAAACCTCATTGAATTTTTCTTCTAAAGCACTTGCTAATTGCATTAAATTACATTCATCTTTCTTTTCATCAAAGCTTGATTGCCTAAGATCCAAATAATATTCATCAGAGCCCGTCAACTCAATCGCAATAGTTCTTAGTAAGTCTGGCCAATTGTAAGAATTTTTCAGATAACGCAGACTAAAACCACTACCGACAAACAATACTGGATGGTTTTTATAACTACCCACAAAATCAAAAATATCCATAATAATTATCAAGTTAAAATTTACACAAATTTATCACAACTTTAATTTTTTACATATTTGTTCTACAACACAATTAATCTGTCCCCAAACCTGCCCATTATCAAATCTCAATACTTTCGTACCAAGTTGAGCCAAAGCCTCATCTCGAACTCGATCTGCTTCTAACCCATCATCCGTAAAGTGCTGTATACCATCGCACAATACTCCCTCACCCCAGCCCTCTCCCAATGGGAGAGGGAGCTTTCAGTACGAATTAGATATCCGCATAAATTCAATAATGGATGTTCCCTCTCCTTTTAGGAGAGGGTTAGGGAGAGGTCAATCTAGTTGTTAAGTCTATTTTAAAGATTTAATGGAAGCTCGCTCTCCTGAGCGAATCCTCAACAATTGCTTTAAGATGACGTGCATGGGCTAGCGAGATAAATCAATCATGCTAATACAGCAAACTGCACCTGATTCCGCCCATTTTCTTTTGATTTATATAGAGCTTGATCTGCCAAACGCGTCACTTCATCCATAATCATACCTTCATGCGCAGTAGCAACACCAAAACTCGCCGTCACTTTCAAAACACTTTGATCTGGCAGAGTGATCTCCAATGCTTCAATAGCCTGACGACAGCGTTCCGCAATTTCTAAAGCCTTTGGCAAGTCCTGATCGGCTAGAACTAGAGAAAACTCTTCTCCACCAAAACGACCAACTCGATCCTGCTCACGAACCGCATGTCTGAGCACATGAGCAACTTGGCGCAATACTAAGTCACCTGCTTCATGTCCATAACTATCATTAATTTTTTTAAAATGATCTAAATCCAAAAGAATCATCGAATATTTTTGGAAATTCTTTTGATGTCTTTTATTCACAAATTCAGATAAATAACGACGGTTATATACTCCCGTTAAACCATCAATTCGGCTCAAAATTTCAATCTTCTGATCTCGATTACGCCACTGACGCAGCAATATTTCAAAAAATAATGCCGAAGTAATTAATATCGGTGAGTAAAGGATCAACATACTTTTAAGCCAAAAACTATTGCTGTACAAATCACTTTGATTTAGCTGATCACTAAATAAAGGCGCATAAGGCAATGTACCAATGGCGGTGAAATAACACATCGCCCCAAAAACCAAAGTCACAATCACCATAATGCTATAAATGACTTTGGGTTTATAAAATACAAAACCAATCAGCAAAATATTCAAAATTCCGCCCATAGATGCAGGGCTATAAAGGCCAACGCTTTTGGCTGAATACAGCAGCAGTAGCCCAAAAAATAGCGGAATAAACCAGCCCATAACATGACGGAACTTCGCATTTCCCTTAAATGCTAAAGCAAGCAAAAGTACAAAGGCGGTTAAAAATATCTGACACCACGTAGTAAAAATACGCTCATCATGATAGCTCTGACTAAACCAAATTTGGTTTGCAGACTCGTAATTCACCACATACCAACCCAAATGCCCAAGCAAAATCAGCAGCGCAAATACAAGTAAAAGTATGCCCTTATTAAAGTCTGGCCAATAAATGAATACATCGTCTGTCTCAAATAAATGAAATTTCAAAGACTTAAAATTTTCACTTATTTTATTTTTTATTCTTAGCATTTTGCCCATATATATTTATAAATCAAAAAATTAAATGGTTTTCACAACTGACATCCTTTTATTCAGAGTTAAGGATTCTTTTTCTTTATAGCACCATTAGCAATGTTGATCTGCAAAACTTTAGGCCTCTTTTTAACAAATTATTTAAGCCCCTTTTAACGTTGCAATTTTTTCCTATCTAAAATGAGTAATCTTCATTTTTTAGAATGTCATTCAATATAAAAACTCAACCTTTAATCAAAAAATTGCTTTTTTACACTTTTATGTCAGCAAACATTATGTTTTTCGATAATAATAAACTTTTTACATTCTCCCCTATAAATACAGATTGGTACATCCATGAAAAAACTCATGAACGGTGCAGAAAACATCGTAATTGAAATGTGCAAAGGCTTTGTTCTTGCGCATTCTGAACTCGCATTTAACGAGTCGCACAAAATCATTTCACGCAAAGAAAAACACAACAACGTGGCATTGATCAGTGGCGGTGGTAGCGGTCACGAACCTGCCCATGCAGGTTTTGTCGGTACAGGCATGCTCGATGCTGCCGTATGTGGTGATGTGTTTGCATCTCCATCGCAAATTCAGGTCTATAAAGCCTTACAGCAAGTTGCGACTGACAAAGGCGTGCTGATGATCATCAAAAACTATTCTGGCGATATGATGAATTTCCAGAATGGCGCAGCCCTTGCAACTGAAGACGGCATTAAAGTTGACTATGTAAAAGTGGCAGATGACATTGCGGTTAAAGACAGCCTATATACAGTCGGTCGTCGTGGTGTTGCAGGTACAGTGTTTGTACATAAGATTGCAGGTGCAGCAGCATCAAAAGGTTTAGAACTTGCAGACGTAAAAGCGATTGCTCAAAAAGCTGCGGACAATGTCATTAGCCTTGGTTTTGCCTACAGCTCATGCACCGTACCTGCCAAAGGTACACCAACCTTCTCTTTAGCTGAAGATGAAATGGAGTACGGTGTTGGTATTCATGGTGAACCCGGCATCCGTCGTGAAAAAATCTTGCCATCCAAAAAAATGGCACAGCGCATCGTGGATGACCTGTTCCTTGACCGCCCAGACATGAAAGAAGTTGCAGTCTTGGTCAATGGCTTTGGTAGCACACCGCTGCAAGAGTTGTATGTCTTTAACCATGATGTATGCGAACACCTTGCACGTAAAGGCATCAAAATTTACCGCACATTTGTCGGCAACTATATGACCAGTATCGACATGAATGGTGCATCTGTGTCCTTGCTTGCTGTCGATGATGAATTGAAAACCTACCTCGATGCAGCAGCCAATACCCCTGCATTTAAAATGGATGGTTCAGCAGCACAGCCTTTAACTTTTGTATCCAAAGATGCTTCAGCCGAAGCTGTAGTAAACACCCAAGTTGAAACACAGCCTGAACATGCGGTGATTAGCAATGAGCAATTCACCATCGAAAACATGCGTTATGTGGTGGATGTGATGTCTGCCTGTATCATTAGAAATGAAGTGCCATTCTGTGAGCTGGACGCGCATGCTGGTGACGGCGACTTCGGTATGAGCGTGGCGAAAGGCTTTAAGCAATTAAAACGTGAATGGCAAAGTCTGATTCAAGCGCAGCAGATGGATGAATTCATGCTGAACTGCTCAATGATCATTATGGAACATTGTGGTGGCGCGTCTGGCCCAATCTGGGGTTCAGCATTCCGTGCGGCAGCGAAATCAATTCAAGGCAAATCAGTTTTAACTGTCGCTGATTTTGCCGAGATGCTGCAAGCAGCGGTCAAAGGCATTCAAACTACAGGTGAACGTTCATTTGGACGTGGCGCAGTGGTGGGTGATAAAACCCTAATTGATACCCTAGTACCATGCGCAGATTCATGGTCTGCCCATACCGACAAATCGTTTAAAGAAAACTTTGTCCTTGGTGCAAAAGCGGCTGTTCAAGGTGCTGAAAAGACCAAAGAAATCGTGGCGCGTATGGGGCGTGCGGGAACTGTGGGCGACCGCAGTCTTGGCTATCCAGATGCAGGCGCACATGGTTTAGGCGTAATCTTTACGGATATTGCAGAACATATTAAATAACTGAGCATCTTTAAAAATTGCCAGACCACATCAAAAGCATCGATTCGTCGGTGCTTTTTTTATGGCTATTTTAAAGCACTTTTTTCATCAAATATCTCATGCATACAATACCGTTAGCATGAAATTCATTTTCGAATAGTGCTTAAAAATTAACACAATTGAGCTGCTTTATCGCCCAGCGCTTTGCTAAGTTAAAACATATAACGATAAAAAAGGATGAGACATGGATTTCACTCAAATTTTCATCCATGACACTACATGGACTTTTGCTGCCGAAGTGATTTTGCGTAGCGTCATTATGTTCGTTTTAATCATCGTATTCTTACGCCTAACAGGCAAACGCGGCGTGCGACAGTTATCCATATTTGAAGTTGCGATACTCCTTGCTTTGGGTTCTATTGCAGGCGACCCAATGTTTGAAGAGGAGCTCCCCCTCCTGCAAGCTCTCATTGTGATGACGGTGGTAATTGGTTTATACCGAATAATCACTTGGCTCATGATGAAATACCAACCTTTTGAAGATTTAATTGAAGGCAAAGCCCTCTACATTGTGGAAGATGGTGAATTGGTCTTAGAAAAGATTAAGCAAGGTAAAATGTCACATGATGAATTCTTCTCTGAAATGCGTCAGCAAAATGTTGAGCATCTTGGACAAGTTCGAGTTGGCTTATTAGAAAGTGATGGCAAATTTAGTATTTTGTTTTATCCACCTGAACAAGTGCGTTATGGACTGCCACTATTTCCGAAACCCTATAAAGCGGTTCGCGATATCAAAATGCATCATCTGTATGCCTGCACACACTGTGGCAAAACCATGTACATTCACGGTGCTCAGGATGTCTGCCCGCGCTGCGGATGTTGTGACTGGGCTGAAGCGATTAATACACAGCGTTTAGCTTAAGCATTCAAGGCTAAAACTTTAAAATTCTTTGCCGCTTCAATTAAACACGTCATCAAAATACAGTCAGATCCAACGACCATCACCTCAGACCCACCCCTGAATGTTTTTCGCCATCTAAAAGTGCAGCAGCAGAGATTTCATTGGTTAATATCTGGGCATTATTTCAGTTCAGGCAAGACATCCAGCTTTCAACATTTAATGACCACAAGACGCTCAGAAAGACTCCCAAAAATGTATCATTCGTCAATTTTCAGTTTCATTCTCGCACTAACATCTATCAATCAGATAAAAATACAAAATAATGGACTGCCCTGAATTAACTCAGAAATGGCGCTATTTGTTTTTCATTTTTTAAACAGATTCAAAAAACATAGTTTTTCACTTAATAATCATTCATTTAATTTTGTCATTGCAAATCACCATTGCATTATTTTAGTGCACTATTGTCATACTCAAGCAAGTCTTTGCTTTATATCGAGTCTTCTACATTTTTTAGTTTTTTTAATCAAAATTTCCCTCTCTCACTCCTCTTTTCGAAATTATTCCGCTCGATATACTGAACTTCTTTTCGTGAACTAGCGCACTAAACTGGAACACCTTATGCAAAATATAGATCTCCTCTTTCTCCTTCTTGGTGCAGTCTTGGTTCTTGCCATGCATGCTGGCTTTGCATTTTTAGAATTAGGTACAGTACGACATAAAAATCAGGTCAATGCGCTGAGTAAAATTTTGACTGACTTTTCTATTTCCGCAATTGCATACTTTTTTGTGGGTTATTACATCTCTTATGGTCAGCACTTTTTTCATATTGGGGACACTTTAGCAGCCGATCATGGCTACAACTTAATGCGTTGTTTCTTCCTGCTAACTTTTGCCGCAGCCATTCCAGCGATTATTTCAGGTGGTATTGCTGAACGTGCAAAAATGCGGACTCAAGCGATTGCCACATTATTATTGGTCGCTTTGGTCTATCCATTCTTTGAAGGCATGGCATGGAATGGTAATTTTGGGCTACAAGTATGGTTAGAACGCACATTTGGCGCAGCATTTCATGATTTTGCAGGTTCGGTCGTGGTACATGCCATGGGCGGTTGGATCGCTTTGGCTGCGGTGCTTTTACTTGGCGCACGTCATGGACGCTATAAAAAAGACGGTCGTATCAGCGCTCACCCCCCTTCAAGTATTCCATTCCTTGCCTTAGGTTCTTGGATTTTAATCGTCGGCTGGTTTGGCTTTAACGTGATGAGTGCGCAACGTTTGGATGCCATTTCAGGACTGGTTGCAATTAACTCTCTCATGGCAATGGTGGGCGGCACGCTTGCAGCAAACTTTATGGGTAAAAATGACCCCGGTTTCTTACATAACGGTCCCTTAGCAGGTTTGGTTGCAATCTGTGCAGGCTCAGATGTAGTTCATCCTGTCGGTGCGTTAATTATCGGCGCTATCGCAGGTCTGATCTTTGTCAAACTATTTACATATACTCAAAACAAACTCAAAGTCGATGATGTACTTGGCGTATGGCCACTACATGGTGTATGTGGTGCTTTCGGTGGTATTGCAGTGGGTGTATTTGGACAAAAATGGTTGGGCGGTTTAGGCGGTATTTCAATGATCTCTCAATGTATCGGCACGCTACTCGCGATCGTGATTGCATTGGCAGGTGGATTCATCGTTTATGGTCTACTCAAAGTAACGATGGGCATTCGCCTAGATCAAGAAGAAGAATTCCGTGGTGCAGACTTAAGTATTCACCGTATTTCAGCCAACTCGGATGAAAACATGTTCTAAACAACACAATCTAAAGCGGCATTTATGCCGCTTTTTTTTACCCTGGACTTCGCTTAAAGCTTGAGTTTAAATCACCTTATTTTAGAAAATCTAAGACCTGATCCAAATGCTGAATTTTATTCGGAATGCTGTGCTGTTGTTCTGCACTTAAAGTATGAAAGCCTTCAAGCAATACGGCAGACATCCCTGCTTGGCTCGCACCATAAATATCATTGACAGGATGATCACCAATAAATAAACACTCGGTTTCCGTCACGCCCAACTCACGACAACTGTACTGAAATATTTCAACTTTGGGCTTACTGATGCGTGCACTTTCCGAGCTGATGATCTGATCAAAATACGATGCAAAACCCAGTCCATTTAAAATATTCAGGCGTGTGGCATGTCCACCATTCGACACCACCGCCAATTTATACTGCTGTTGTTTTAGTTGCTGCAGCAAGCTCAATGCTCCTGGCATCGCCACAGCAAACTGACCAAAGTGCTGAAACCAAAATTGTGTGAGTTCATCAAAATCAGGGCGTTGTATCCAATCCAGCTCCGTTTGTAGAGCATAAGCGACAGATGCCCCAATACTCGGATGTGTAAGGAGTTCTTTTTTCGGATATCCCCCATTATCTATACGGTTAATAATACGTTTAATCTGTACAAGGTCTACCTCCGCCAACGTCGACTGATAAGACTCGGCTAAATACTGCGTATAGGCCTGAACGCTGTGATCTCGGTGAGTCAAGGTATTATCTAAATCAAAAAGGACTGCACGTATGCTCATAAATCTTCATTACTGAGTTTTCAAAAACTTTAACACAATGCCCGTTCTGCTTTATGCACCTTCTTCGCTATCGATATCAATACAGTTCAAATAGCCGATTAAGTCTGATTTAAGTTTTGTGGTTTCAAATAGCAGCATTCAAACAAAATAATTTCAGCACATCACACGACTTATGCTCTCGAACCGTACCTTTTTATTGCGACAAGCCCTGCTGCTCACACTCAGTTTGGTTGGCCTCCTTTATGTTTTTCCCGTCGGCGGTTCGCTCGACCAAGCTTTTATTCAGCCTTGGGTCGACCTACATGGTGGTTTTCCTCATCGTAATGATTGGGCACTTGCGGTGCTGAACCATCGCTATATCAAGAATATCGTTATAGGCGTTTATGTTCTCTATATCGCAGCGTGGATATGCAGTTTTAAATATCCTCATCTGAAAGCACGTAAGTTTGAATTCGGTTATTTTATCGTAGTGGCTCTACTCAGCACGGCAATGATTGGTTTGCTCAAATCACAATCTGCACATGCCTGCCCTTGGAATATGACCGTCGCCACAGCCCAAGGCTTTTCTTGGGATTTTTCAGCACGCCAAGGACACTGCTTCCCCGGTGGCCATGCTGCGACTGGTTTTGCCTTAATTACGGGATATTTTGTTTATCGAATACATCGACCTGCCCGTGCATATTTCTTTTTATCTGCTGGGCTGATTTTAGGCTTTGCTTTTGGCTGGGCGCAAATGATGCGGGGTGCACATTTTCTCAGTCATAATCTATGGACAGCATGGTTTATTTGGGCCTTTAACACAGTCATTTATACATTTGGCTGTCGTTATCTACCCACAGAAAAAATCAAAACTGCCTATAAACACTTTGAATGGATATAGGCTTTATTCGCAAGGAGTAAATTAAAATAATTAGGAGTTTAAAGGTCTTAGCGGAATCTGAATCGTTACTTTCAACCCACCCAGCGTTTCACTTTTCGCAAAATCTAAACGTGCACCGATATGTTTTGCGGCTTTATCCACGATTGCCAGCCCTAAACCACTTCCAATTTCTTCATGATTATAAATTCGATAAAAGCGTTTTCGAATTTGCTCATATAAAGCTGGGTCGATGCCAGGCCCACTATCTTCAACCTGTACAACCGCCTGCCCCGCATGTTCAAAGACGGAGACATTAATCATGCCCTGTGCAGGGGTATATTTAATGGCATTATCAATCAAATTAAAAATGATTGAATGTACCGTTGGCTCAAGACTATATAAGGCAATGCTTTGTTGTTGCTCCATGCCAAGGTCAATATCTTTTTGCATCGCCAAATGTACCAGTTGCTCCACGCAATTGGTTGCGACTTGCTTAAGATCAAAATGTTGTTTGCGCTCAAGTTCAAAGACCGAGGCATCTTGTTTTGCCAAACTCAATAATTGACTGACCAAATGCTGAATACGAATTAAACCTTTACTCAAATTTTGTAGAGCGTCATCTTGTGGAAATTTTTGTAGCAAAATCTGCATTTGCAAATTCAGTGCGGTAATCGGGGTCCGTAACTCATGCGCTGCGTCAGCAATAAACTGGCGCTGTTCCTGCTGTGACAATGAAATTCGTTCAAACAACTGGTTCATTTCAATAATAGTCGGTGCAATTTCCTCTGGATACGGCATTTGAGAGATTGGAGAAAGTTCAAAGGCATCCCGTTTTGCCAGTTCTTTTTTAAATTTTTCCAGTGGGTTTAAACTGCGTTGAATCAACCATCCCAAAGCGATTAATGCAAAAGGTATAAAAACCAAATAGGGAATAAACATGCTACTGGCCAATTCTGCTGCAAGATGCTGTCGTACCGATTCTTGCTGACTGACCTGAATTTGCCGATCTGCAAGTGGCAAAATATAGGTATGCCACTCATCTTGTTGGGTATTGTGGGTATAAAAACCGGCTTTGGGCTGAGGCGCGACCAATAATTTTAATTGATGGGTTTGATGCGCATTGGACTGATAAGTCCACACATCAACAAATAAATCTTCTTCGTGATAACGCTTATGTTGATCAAATTCGCCGCGAATAGGCTGCGGATCATGCTCTGCAACACGTTCCGCCAAATTTTGCATTTGCGCATCTAAAATTTCATTAATTTCTTCAAGTGCAATTCGATAAGCTGAAAACACCAAAAGACAGCCCAAAAACATACTGAAAACAGACACATAAATAATTAGTCTCTTTTTCAGAGAATAAGGCTGCTGCATGGTTGATAATTCCTTTGCCTTAACCGAGTCGATAACCTAAACCACGAATGGTGCGAATAAAATCTTTGTCTAATTTTGTTCTGAGATGATGCACATACACTTCTATGGTATTACTACTGATATCACTATCAAAATCATAAAGCTTATCTTCTAAATTGGCTTTCGAAAAAATCTTATTCGGATGCGTCACCAGTGGAATCAATATGGCCCATTCACGGTTAGATAAATCAACATATTGCCCCTTATAGCGTGCAAGATGCTGCTCAATATCTAAAATCAATTCACCATGTTTTAAAATTTTCTGTGGTGCTTCGACTGAACTCAGCCCTGTGCGTCGAAGGAGCGCATGAACCCGTGCAAGTAATTCATCAAACTCATAAGGCTTAATCAGATAGTCATCTGCCCCATGGTTTAAACCATCTACACGATTTTGTAATTGATCACGTGCCGAGATGATTAACACTGGCAATTTAGGCTGCATTTGACGAATTTGTTTCAGGACTTGCATACCATCCATCATCGGCAAACCCAGATCTAGTAAGACGATATCAATCCCCCCTTGCATTATGAGCTTTAAGCCATCGATACCATTATTCACCCACTCGACTTCAAACTGTTGATAGTTCAACAAGGTTTTAGTCGATTCGGCAATCATGAAATCATCTTCAATAATAAGTATTTTGTGCATGGCTTAAGTCCTGCGCTGTACTGAAGTACATTGTTGCAACATATTGTTTTTTTCATCAATCACTTGAGTCTGCACATCGAGCAAACTCAATAGCGATGGAAATAGATTATCCTGACTTAATTTTTGGCTTTTTTGTGCCATTAAACAAGTATATTGCGCTGAATTATTTTTTTGCCACGCCGGTGAAAACCACATCAACATCGGTACATGGGTTTGCTGTGACGGTGCAATTGCGTATGGAGAACCGTGTAAATATAAGCCATGCTCACCTGTCGACTCGCCATGATCGGACAAATACCACAGTCCTGTTTGATAGTGGTCAGTCACTTTTAAGGTGTTAATCAATTCACTCAGCACATGGTCGGTATAGATAATACTGTTGTCATAACTATTTATTAATTCTGTAGAGCTACATCCCTGTATGGCATTGCTATTACAGGTTGGCTTAAATTTTTGAAACGCTGCGGTACTTCGTTTGAAATAAGCAGGGCCATGACTGCCCATTTGGTGTAACACAACTAAACGGGGAGTTGGATCTGCTTTGGGGATCGAAGCCAAATATGCCTTCAAACCATCCACTAAGATTTCATCATGACATTCGCCATCGGCATCACACCACTTTTTCTTCAGCGCTTCAGGAAATTCATATTTTTCAACACGTGTGCATGTGCCCTTACAGCCTGAATTATTATCTAGCCACGTCACCTTATAACCTGCACGCTGTGCTATATCGAGTAAACCTTCACGATGACTTGCAAGCTGTTCGTCATATTCGGTTCTCGGCATGCCCGAGAACATACAAGGAACAGACACAGCGGTTGCGGTGCCACATGAGCTGACTTGGCTAAAATTGATAATATTTTGCTGACTGAGTTCAGGATTTGTATTTTTAGCATAGCCATTGAGTGAAAAACTTTCCGCGCGCGCAGTTTCACCAACCACTAAGACCATCAATTTTGGTAAGCTTTTGGCGCTTACGTTTTCAACTATATGTGCATCTTCACCATAGCTCAGCAATGGCAAATTCTGTTTCGGTGCTTTTTTGTGATAATAGGAAAATGTCGAAGCGATACTGTTTTGTGGTGAGAGCATGCCTTTTAAGTCACGATGCTCACGAAAGATCGCAGCATAATCGACAAAATAAACAAACAGCAAAGCACCCATGAGGATGAGCGAAAGCACTATATGTAAACCCTTTTTGGCTACCACCGTGCTTAGGGCTTCTTTATGCAGTGGCAAAAGCCAGATCAATAGCACTGGCAAAATAACCAGTCCAAAGACCCAGATAAAAAATTGTGGCGAGATTAAATCCTGCACTTCCTTTACATCTGTTTGCATCATGTTCTGCACTTGGTCAGATGTAATGGTCACGCCTAAACTATTGACGAAATAAGCACTCAAGCCACCAATGATCAGCAAAACACTCGCCAAAAGTTTTGAATTCCATCGCCATTGCAGGAGTTGCATCAGCACATTATAAAGTGCCACCACCACCAGTACGGTTGCCGCTAAAAATAGTCCGGCCTTCAGCCCCGTATAAGGCGTGAGCTGCTGGATTTGCTGATAAAACGTAAGGTTCAAAACCACCCCAAGCCATAAGGCAAGCACGAGGTTAAATTGACTTAAACTAAGTCTTGGAATTTTTTGCTGTATTTTAGCTATGACCTGAAGCATATTGGCATCAATTATTGATCTTTGATGCCCTAATCTAAAAATTCAAACTTAAAAATCACTTAAAACTGATCAAAACAAAGCAAGAAAAATCAAAAAAGGCGATGTAAAACATCGCCTTTTGAACAACTTAAATCAAGGTCTTAGAATTTAAATTCTAGACCTGTACCTAAAACAGGTTGTTCGCTTTCATTCGAACCTTGTTCAAGTGCTAAGTAACCTGCATAACCATAAGCTTTCACTTGTTTGCTAAATGCATAATCTGCACCTGCAATGAATTGCTGAGCTTCGAAATCACCATACTCTTTCATATAGGTCGTAGTATTTTGACTATATTGTGCTTTTACTGTCCAAGCTTTTGCAGATGGTAAATTGTATTCTGCGCCGACTAACCAACCTTGAGCATCATCAATATTTGCTGCTTTTGATGAATTCTTAATCGCATCCTCTTCGCTAGAATATGATGATTCTTCAACTTCAGACGTTTGATATAAAGCTTTCAGTGCTAAACCACCTTCAAGATTTACACGACCGATCGCACGAACGGTATTGGCTGCCGCAAAAACTTTCGTACCTGTAACTTCAGGAAGTTGAGCATTTAGGATCCCTATGCCACCAAAATTTGATGGAATGGCTTTGTCATAGGCTAAACCTGCGACAACAACGGGGCTGTCATAAACAACAGAAGCCGACCAAGCATCGCCAAGACCACGACCTGCAGTTTTTACTACACCTTTGTCGCTCTTGATTCCTGAAGATTCGCCTGTTGCAAGCAATGCATTAACTTTAATTGCACCTTCAGCAATTTTAAATGCTGGTGATTCATAGACAACAACGTTATCTACACGGTTTTCACCCGTCATGATGCCTGTAACATCAGCACGGTTACCCACGTAGTTGTTGAATGTATCAACCGGACTAGACAATTGTTTTAATGGTGTATCGTGTGCACCGACTTTCAATGTACCAAGTTTCGCATCTTTCAAACCAACGAAGCGGTTACGCTTAGACCAGTCATCGCCTTCGCCGTCTGAGTTAAATGCCCATTCAATTGCATAAACTGCGCTTAAACGGTCAGTCAGTTTTTCATCGCCCTTTAAACCCAAGAAAGAACTGTTTGAACTGATTTCAACGACATCTTTGTCTGAAACACCCGTTTTATTATCTTCAGGTAAATAATCAACAGACGCATCAATTTCACCGTAGAAGGTTGGTGCTGCAAAGGTTGAGCCAGCCAAAAGGCTCAATGCGATAGCCGCTGCTAACTTAGTTTTCATCAAAAATTTTCCTTAAATTATTTTGTAACAGATATTACACACGCGAAACATATTACAAAATTATTAAAATAATATTTGCATTGCTCTTTTAGTGCTTTAGCTGATAAAAAACAACCAAAATCATGATTTAGAAGTGATTTTGGTCATTTTTTGATGCTTTTCCCCAAAATAGAATCGGGACTAAGCTCAATGCAGCCAAACCTGTGATCCAAAATAAATAAGTGCTATAACCCAACTGATCGGCCACTATGCCACTGATGCTATACAGCCCCCCACTCACCGTAGCCATAATGGCAACCTGAAATGTAAAGTCCGTTGCTGCAAATGCTTTACGACTATATTGCATCACCAAAGTCAGCATGATCACGAGCAGCATGGCTGAAATCATGTCTTCGGCAGCATTGATCCCATAGATCAGCCATTCATGAACTTTCCGTTTTGCCTCGAACTGCAAAGCCAGCCATGCATAGGCCAATAAACTGAATATTTTCAATACCGAATAGAAAACCAAGGCTTGCGCCCGAGAAATATACTTCAAGCTTAGACCAGCAACCCCCGCCCCAATTAAAGCAGCCACAGCACCCAGCATGGTGACATACAGACCAATTTGACTAAAACTCAATCCTAAATCCACCATCAGCGGCTTGAGTAAAGGACCTGCTAGACCATCTGCAAGCTTAAAACTCAATAAGATCATCAGCCATAGTGTGAGGGTTTTGGTTTGGGTAAAATAAGCCAAATACTGGCGAATAGCGTAGAACAAGCCTGAAGTATGCTTATGATTATTATCATTCTCTGGACTAGATTTAATGTTGAGTGGTAGCTTTAAAGGTTCTCGATACATAAAAATAGGAATGGTATTGATGAACACCAATACCGCTAAAAACAGAAAGGTGGCTTGCCAATCCAACCAATCTAAAGCCCAAAGTACAGCGCCACCACCGACAATAAAGCCGAGTCTGGAACCAATCACCTGAAAGGTATTGCCCCAGTGCTGTTGGTCAGTTTTTAAAATATTGACAGCCAATCCATCCGTTGCAACATCTTGAGTTGCACCGACCAAATTCATACTGAGTAAAGCCACAAAAAACAGCAGCAAATACATTGGTTCATTCAAGCTTTGGATCGGCAAAAAGGACAGGAAGACCAAGACCAACACGGACAACAACTGCATTGGAATAATCCAACTCCGATAGTGCCCTTTGGACCTTGAACCATGCCGATCAATCCACGGTGCCCAGAAAACTTTGATCGACCATGGCAGCATGAGTAATCCAAAGCCACCTATATGTGCCAAAGACACACCTTGCGCTCTTAAAATCACTGGTAAAGCATGCGTCATAAAACCGACAGGTAACCCTTGCGCCCAATATAAGGAAAACAGTAAAAGATAGAGCTGACGAAGCTGGATCATAAGTTCCTAAATGTTGAATGCGCTGAAGTTACATTTAGAGTAGTCAAAATACGGCTATTTTGCCAATGATCTAAAAAAATCATCGACCTAAGATAAGGTCAATGCTGATGCCATACTTTTAAATGTGCATCACATCAAAAATGGATTTCACCTATATAAGAATATGCAATGAATCAAAAGACTCAATTATTTCCAGTTTTGCCCGATCAAGTTCCATCACGCGGCTCCCCCCTGAGCCGCGCAATATTTAAAACACTTTTTTTGGCACAAGGATGGAAATTTGACGGCGAATTTCCCAACCTTGCCAAAGCTGTAGCGATCATTTCTCCGCATACTTCTAATATAGATGCATGGCATGGTTTTCTTGCCATGCTTGGAATCGGGATAAAAATCACCATTTTTGGTAAAAACACCCTTTTTGATACTCCCTTAAAACCACTTTTGGATTGGGTCGGCGTGATCCCTGTGCAGCGTGAAAATCCACATGGACTGACACGTGAAATTGCTGAGATTGTCCAAGCGACAGATCAAATTTGGATTGGAATGGCACCTGAGGGAACACGAAAAAAAGCCGATAAAATCCGCAGTGGTTTTTACTATATTGCCTATGAAGCACAGATACCTATTGTGATGTTTAGCTTTGATTATGCAAAGAAAACCATTCATTGCTTGGGTGTTTTTGAACCCAGTGGAGATTTTGAAACTGATCTCGAAAAAATTTTGAAGATTTATGATGGCAAATTTTCCCCGAAAAATCCCGAATGGTTGGCCTTGCCGTTACAAAAGCACTGGAAAAAGCCCTAGTCAAATGGCTATTTTTTTGATGTGATGTGCACTTTGTATATTTAACCATCAGATTTCACCCATGAAACTTTTGCAATACCTGATTCCTAGCCTCTTTGTATTGGCACTCACTGGCTGTGATTCTGCAACCAAAACACCTGCGACCACGACACCTACACCAGCCAAAGCACGTGAACCGGTGATCGCGATTGCGCTCGGTGGCGGCGGTGCCAAAGGTTTTGCACATATTGGTGTGCTTAAAGTGCTCGAATCGCACGGTATTAAACCTAAAATTGTGACTGGGACCAGTGCGGGTAGTTTTGTTGGCAGCTTATATGCCAGCGGTAAAACGCCTTATCAAATGCAGCAATTGGCCCTGAACTTTAAAGAGTCTGATATTCGTGATTTAACCTTAAATAGCCAAGGCATTATTCAAGGGCAAAAACTGCAAGACTTTGTTAATAAAAACGTCGGCAATAAATCGATTGAACAATTTCCAAAACGCTTTGCTGCTGTAGCCACCCGTTTGGATAATGGCAGTAAAACTGAATTTAACCGTGGTAATGCAGGCCAAGCGGTACGTGCATCGTGCAGCATTCCGAATGTATTTGTACCTGCGACTATTGCAGGGGTGAAATATGTCGATGGTGGCTTAGTCAGCCCAATTCCAGTGAAAACCGCACGTGATATGGGTGCAGATATCGTGATTGCGGTGGATATTTCTGCGCGTCCTGATGGTAGCAAAGCCGTAAGCATGTTTGGTTTACTCGATCAAACCATTAATATCATGGGACAACAAAGTATTAATGAAGAACTGAAAAATGCTAATTTCGTGATTCAACCTAAAGTGGGACATATCGGCACACTCGATTTGAAGTCGAGCAATGCGACGATTTTAGAAGGTGAAAAAGCCGCACAGCTCAAAGTGAATAGCATTATTAAGGCGATCGATAACTTTAAACAGTCCCCTGCGGCCTTTAAACCAGCACCAAAAGCGAAAATATAATTCAACGATTTTTTTTATATTCATTGAGTTATACATCTGCTACATTGATATAGATACTGGTTCATCTATATCAATTCACCCTTATATAAGAGTAGATGTATGGAGTTTATTTTAGAACCTTGGCACTGGTTTGTATTGGGCGTCGCTTTGATGCTTTTTGAACTGATTTTGCCGTCTTTTGCTGCGCTATGGTTTGGCGTTTCCGCAATTTTGGTTGGGATCTTATATTGGATCTTTCCATCCATGGACTTTAATGTCCAAATTGTGGTTTGGATTATTTTTGCCGTGCTCTGCACATTTTTGTGGTTCAAATTTATTAAACCTTTATCCATCGATAAAACCAAAGCAGGTCTGTCGCGTGAAGCGACGATTGGCCAAGTGGGTATGGTGATTCAAACCCAGCTCAATCATGGCAGCGTTAAAGTTCGCTTCCCGATACCTGTTTTAGGTTCAGACGAATGGCATTGCCGTACCCAAGATGCACTTCAAGTCGGCGACCGTGTTCGCGTGACCGATATTTTAGGCAATGATTTAGTCGTCCAACTGCACAGCAGCAACCACCCCACTGACAATCCATAAATAAGTGAGAAATGACATGTCTGGTGTTTCTATTGTTTTTTTAGCGCTCTTAGTTTTTGTAGCCGTCACCATTTTTAAAGGTGTCCGTATTGTTCCCCAAGGTTATAAATGGATTGTTCAGCGTTTAGGTAAATACCATACCACGCTCAATCCGGGGCTGAACTTTGTGATTCCGTATGTCGATGAAGTGGCTTATAAAGTGACAACCAAAGATATCGTGTTAGATATTCCCTCTCAGGAAGTGATCACTCGTGACAACGCGGTACTGCTGATGAATGCTGTGGCTTATATCAATTTAACCACACCTGAAAAAGCAGTTTATGGTATTGAAAACTACACATGGGCGATTCAAAACTTAGTTCAAACCTCTTTGCGGTCTATTGTTGGTGAAATGGACCTCGATGATGCACTATCATCGCGTGATCATATTAAGGCTAAACTTAAAGCTGCTATTTCTGATGATATCTCTGACTGGGGTATTACGCTTAAAACTGTAGAAATTCAAGATATTAAACCTTCTCATACCATGCAAGCGGCAATGGAAGAGCAAGCAGCAGCGGAACGTCAACGTCGTGCAACTGTGACCAAGGCAGACGGTGAAAAACAAGCGGCTATTTTAGAAGCGGATGGTCGTTTAGAAGCCTCTCGTCGTGATGCAGAAGCTCAAGTGGTACTGGCAGAATCTTCACAGCGTGCAATTGAAATGGTGAGTTCAGCCGTCGGCGATAAAGAAATTCCAGTTGCTTACTTACTGGGTGAACAATACGTTAAAGCCATGCAAGATATGGCTAAATCTAATAATGCCAAAACTGTGGTTTTACCTGCGGATGTACTGAATACGATTCGTGGTGTGATGGGACGTAATAACTAAATCTTCGCATTAATTAAAATGGGTCGTGATATACGGCCCATTTTTATGCCCAAAACAAAAAAGAAGGCAAAGTTTGTCAATTTATGTTTAAATTTCACGTTATTTTTTTGACGTTTTAGGACTTATCGTTCGATTTCACCTACTTGGCTTAGGCAAATCCCATTGAGTCCCCTAATTAAACGCAATTGTCCAACGCCAAAGCGGATACCGTATGAGCTCCCTGAATCCCACCCTAATTACCTTTCTCTTTTATATTGTCGCCATGGTCGTGATCGGTTTACTTGCATACCGTGCGACCAGTAACTTTTCTGACTACATTTTAGGTGGCCGCCGATTAGGGAGCTTTGTCACTGCCCTTTCTGCAGGTGCATCAGATATGAGTGGTTGGTTGCTCATGGGTCTTCCGGGGGCGATTTACCTTTCAGGTTTATCTGAAATGTGGATTGCAATTGGTCTGATCATTGGTGCTTGGCTCAACTGGTTACTTGTGGCAGGTCGTCTTCGTGTACATACCGAAGTTCAAAATAATGCTTTGACCCTACCTGACTATTTCTCAAATCGTTTTAACGATCAAAAGAAAATCTTACGTATCGTGTCAGCTGTGATTATTTTGATTTTCTTCGCAATTTACTGTGCTTCAGGCATGGTTGCAGGCGCTCGATTATTTGAAAGTATGTTTGGTATGTCGTATAGCACTGCGCTTTGGATCAGTGCCATTGCAACGGTGAGCTATGTGTTTATTGGTGGCTTCCTTGCTGTCAGTTGGACCGATACCATTCAAGCGGGCTTTATGATTTTTGCCTTGCTACTTACCCCTATCGTGGTCATGTTGTCATTCTCTGATTTAAGCCAGTTCACTCTGGCACTAGAAGCGGCACGCCCTCAAGCGATGAATGTATTTGCTGACTTAAGTTTTGTCGCAATCATGTCTTTATTGGCATGGGGCTTAGGCTATTTTGGTCAACCGCATATCTTAGTCCGCTTCATGGCAGCAGATTCTGTTAAATCGATTCCCAATGCACGTCGTATTGGTATGACATGGATGACGCTCTGCCTCGGTGGCGCAGTTGCAGCAGGCTTCTTCGGTATTGCTTATTTCCAACAGCATCCAGAACTGGCAGCTGTCGTTACAGCAAACCCTGAAACGGTCTTTATGGAATTGACTAAAATTCTATTTAACCCATGGGTTGCAGGTATCGTATTGGCTGCGATTTTAGCTGCGATCATGAGTACCCTCAGCTGTCAGCTTTTAGTCTGCTCAAGTACATTAACTGAAGACTTTTATAAATCATTCTTACGCAAAAATGCTTCACAAAAAGAATTGGTTTGGGTCGGCCGTATTATGGTGTTAATGATTGCGTTGCTTGCGATCTATATGGCGGGTAATCCTGACTCTAAAGTCCTTGGTCTCGTCGCATATGCATGGGCAGGCTTTGGTGCTGCATTTGGCCCACTGATTATCATGTCATTGTTCTGGAAACGCATGACACTCAATGGTGCTTTAGCAGGTATGGTGGTTGGTGCTGTTATGGTTATTCTATGGAAAAACCTCTGGGGCGATACAGGCGTTTATGAAATTATACCAGGCTTCATCTGCTCACTCATTGCAATCATCATTGTAAGCTTAATGGGCAAAGCACCATCTGCTGAAGTCACTGAAAAATTTGAAGAAGCAGATCGTATCTATAAAGAAAGTATTTAAGACCAATAGCACTTAAATTTAAGTTCTAAATTTTAATATCTGCAAAAAAGGACGCCTAGCGTCCTTTTTTGTTTTTTATCATGTCATCCATTTAGATATTACTTAGAGGTTTCTTGACTTCTGTTCCAAATGTACTTGATATAAAAAAAGCCCACAACATGTTAAATGTGTGGGCTAATGTCTTTACTACGTCATATTAACTTTGACGTTTTAATAAAAACTGCGTGATCTTGTGTAATTCTGCCGCATCTTCTGCAAAATAATCCAAAGCTTGAAGTGCTTGTGCATGTAATTCTTCTGCATAAGCTTGGGCTTGCTCGAGACCCATTAACGCAGGATATGTGGATTTATCCACTTGTTGATCTTTACCCGCTGTTTTACCCAATGCTTCAGTGTCAGCAATAATATCTAAAATATCATCTTGAACTTGGAACGCTAAACCAATCGCGAGACCAAATTCACGGAGTTTAGGAATGGCTTGATCTGTGCCATTAAATATTGTCACTGCAGCCATCATGATTGCAGCAGAAATTAAAGCACCAGTTTTATTTCGATGAATATTTTCCAGTTCATCCTGACTGACATGCTTGCCTTCCGCTTGTAAGTCTAGAACTTGGCCATTGACCATTTTGGAAGTTGCAGTCGCTAAAATTTGCATTTGCTTTAAGATGATCGGCGCTTCAACGGCTGGGCCTTGATCAAAGAGACGGCTGCCTAAAACTTCAAAAGCCATCGATTGTAAAATATCGCCAGCAAGTAAGGCCGTATCTTCACCAAAAGCCACATGACAGGTTGGTTGACCGCGACGAAGTAAATCATTATCCATACACGGCAAATCATCGTGTGCCAATGAATAACAATGAATAAATTCAATCGCCACAGCAGCACGGCGTACGGCTGCAAAATTGGTATTGGGTTTTAACGCTGCTGTTGCATAACAAAGTGCCGGTCGAACGCGTTTTCCACCCAACATCACAGCATGATACACCGCCCCTTTTAAGGGTTCTGGAATTGAAAATGCATCTAGCGCTGTCAGTAAATCCTGCTGAATACGCTGCTGCGCTTCTGTCAGGGCATGTGTGGAAACGTCTGTTAAAGAAGACACATTCACCTCAAATACTTTAAATATTTAACTGCTTCGTTCATTAGCAAATCGACTGCCAATGTTTTCTGTCAATTTTGACCTGTTGCATCATACTGCTTTCTCAAATCTTTCTCTATGTTACGGCCTAAATCTATGTATTTTTCCCACAGTCTGATGGTTTTTTAAATGTTGTTTCCTCAAATAGCGCCACATTTTGTCCATCATTAAAACAGGTACAATTTTTCGAGCCTTTCTTGGCTTGATATAAAGCATGATCGGCACGTGCCAATGTTTCAAAAAATGACTCTGTTCCATCCCACAAGGCCACTCCGCATGAGATACTCAGTTGTAGAGCTTTATCTGCATAATTCATCGAAGAAGCATAGATTTGCTCACAACATTGTTGTGCAATCGAACATGCAGTCGATATAGCCGTGCGTGGCAAAATCATTGCAAACTCTTCCCCACCCATGCGATATATTTGTGCATCTGCATGTTGACTAATTTGCATCCTTAAAAGCTGCGCACTTTTTCTTAAAACTTCATCGCCAAACGCATGACCGTAGATATCATTGATTTGCTTAAAATTGTCTAAGTCGAGCATCATCAAACAAATTTCATTGGCTTGTTCAACCGCGAAGCTTTTTTGCCACTGAGAAAGATCTAAATCAAATCCACGTCGATTTTTTATCCCTGTCAGATAATCAAAATAAACTTGTTGTTCGAGTTGTTGGTTATGTTTCAACAGTGATAATTCGACTTGCTTTAAATTTGTAATGTCCGCACAGCACAACAGTACATGTTCCAAATCCCCACTTTGTTGAAACTTTGGTTTGAGCGTGAACCAATAATGCCGTTCATTTTCACTATACATAAAGGGTTCAATGCTATCGTTCTCTAAACAGCGTAAATCAAACTCAGAACTTGTGGCTTTGGTTTTTTGCTGCATCACGGACACATGATTCAATACAATCTCTTGTAAGTCTGACTGAAATCGATGTTTAAATATTTGATTGGCGCATATCAGCTCAGCTGTCGCAGAAAATAACGCAGCAGGCATTGGCAACGCTTCTAATACAGCCAATTGTTCAGTAGGTAGATCCGATTTTATTAAGTCTTTTTTAAGCATGGTTTCGCTACTTTTTTCAGGGTAAAGCTACGCAAAATGCTAACAAAATTAATCTGACATAAATCACAGAAACTTTCTAATATTAAATGCAGTTCATATTATATAAAAATATATACCAATTCATGATTTGCTTATTCATATAAAAGATAAAGGCAAAAAAAAGCCCCTGCAAAGCAGAGGCTGATTTCAAATGAGATGTTAAATACTTAATCTAAACTATCCGCAGGAATACGCACCCAGCCTTCCATTAAGACACGCGCACTTCGGCTCATCACGGCTTTTTTAACGACCCACTGACCATTTTCATAAATTGCTTGCGCACCTACACGTAGCGTCCCAGATGGATGTCCAAAACGCACGGCTTCTCGCTCCCCACCACCCGCGGCTAAGTTCACAAGCGTCCCCGGTATCGCCGCAGCTGTACCAATGGCAACTGCCGCTGTGCCCATCATGGCATGATGCAGTTTCCCCATTGATAAGGCACGAACCAATAAGTCCGTATCTTGTTCTGAAATATGTTTAGAACTCGAAGATGTATAGGCTTTCGGCTTTGAAACAAATGCAATCTTTGGGGTATGTTGACGCTGTTCTGCTTCAGCAATATCTGAAATCAAACCCATTTGCTGCGCACCATAAGCACGGATTTTTTCAAAACGGGCCAATGCCTTGGCATCACCATTGATCGCATCTTGCAGTTCAGTGCCGACATAACCAATATCTTCTGCATTTAAGAAAATGGTTGGAATGCCTGCATTAATAAATGTTGCAGGGAAACTGCCTTCATCGGGTACAGTTAAGGTATCGACCAAATTCCCTGTAGGGAACATAGCGCCGCCATCTTCACCATCATCTGCGGGGTCTAAAAATTCAATTTGAACTTCGGCTGCTGGGAAGGTCACACCATCTAGTTCAAAATCACCAGTTTCTTGTACTGCACCATCAGTAATAGGTACATGCGCAATAATGGTTTTTTGAATATTGGCTTGCCAAATACGAACCGTACATAAACCATTTTCAGGAATACGTGATGCCTCAACCAAACCATTTGAAATGGCAAATGCACCAACTGCTGCTGTTAGGTTTCCGCAGTTACCACTCCAGTCGACAAATGCTTTATCAATCGACACTTGTCCAAATAGATAGTCTACATCATGCTCAGGCTGTGAACTTTTTGCCAAAATCACGGTTTTACTGGTACTTGATGTCGCTCCACCCATCCCATCAATTTGTTTACCATAAGGATCTGGACTGCCAATCACACGTAATAAAAGTTGGTCGCGAACTTTTCCAGCTTGTTGTGCTGCAAGCGGCAAATCATCTAGCTTGAAAAATACACCTTTACTAGTACCACCACGCATATAAGTCGCTGGAATCTTAATTTGGGGAGCAAAACTCATTTTTATTGAATCCTTAATCTTTATCATTGTGTTTTGGCAGAGCGTTCTTTTCTGCGCTTTTGCATCATACAATGTTTAATTGAAGTTTTAACAATCACATGACTTAAGTATAAAAAAACAACATTCGATACCTTTTCCATATAAAGGCAAGTATAAGAATTTCAATTAAAATAAAATTAATCTATTGATTCATAAATTTTTAATTCAGCATTTAAAACGAAAAATAGGTTATTAAATATATAAATATTTTTCATAAATTTTGAGCTACTAGGCTATTCATTCTCTATACATTACAATTACCAAAATTAAACCATTCTCGGGAAGAGTAACTTGACTACCAATTCCTCCGAACTCAAGCGTGGCTTAAAGAATCGTCATATTCAATTGATTGCCATGGGTGGTGCAATTGGTACAGGCTTATTCTTGGGCTCAGCGCATGTGATTCAATCTGCTGGACCATCCATTATTCTCGGCTACGCCATTGGCGGTCTGATCGCCTTTCTAATTATGCGTCAGTTGGGTGAAATGATCGTCCATGAACCTGTAGCAGGTTCATTTAGCCATTTTGCATATAAATATTGGGGGAAATTTCCAGGTTTCTTAACAGGTTGGAACTACTGGATTCTCTATATTTTAGTGGCAATGACAGAACTCACTGCTGTTGCGAAATATATTAACTATTGGTGGCCTCATATTCCAGCGTGGGCATCTGTATTGTTCTTCTTCGTGATTATTACCTTAGTAAACTTAGGTAATGTGAAGTTTTATGGTGAATCTGAGTTTTGGCTGTCGATTATTAAAGTCACTGCAGTTATTTCGATGATCGTATTCGGTTTGTATTTGCTACTGACTGCAGATGCTAACTCAACAGCATCATTTACCAACTTATGGAGTCAGGGCGGCTTTTTCCCAAATGGTTTTGAAGGCTTATTCTTCATGCTGGCATTCTTGATGTTCGCCTTCGGTGGTATTGAACTGATTGGTATGGCGGCAGCGGAAGCTGAAAATCCAAAAGAAACTATTCCAAAAGCAATTAACCAAGTTGTATTTCGTATTTTGATTTTCTACGTGGGTTCTTTGACTATTCTATTGTCACTTGTGCCATGGAATCAGCTTGAACTAGGTGGTCTAGACAAAAGTCCATTTGTGATGATCTTTAGCCAACTGGGTATTGATTGGGCTGCACATTTACTGAACTTCATTATCCTAACTGCAGCACTGTCTGTTTATAACAGCGGTATGTATGCCAATAGCCGTATGCTTTACAGCTTGGCGAAGCAAGGTAATGCACCAAAAGTTTTCGCAAAAACTAACAAAAGTGGCGTGCCAATTCCAGCAGTATTACTTTCTGCAGTATTGATTTTCGGCTGTGTACTCTTAAACTACTTCGTACCTGAAGATGCACTTGGTCACTTAATGTATGTTGTTGTTGGTGCGCTTGTCCTGAACTGGGCGATGATTACCATGACTCACTTACAGTTCCGTCGTGCAAAACGTATTTTGAATTTTAAAACCTCATATCCTGCACTTTGGGCACCAGTCAGCAACTACATCGTTCTGATCTTTATTGCTTTAGTTCTATTTATTATGTGGACTCAGGGCTTTATGGAATCAGTTCTGATGATCCCTGTTTGGATTACAGTCATGTTATTAATGTTTAACTATCTTAATCCTAAAGATTTGAGCGACATTGACCCCAATGAAGTTCATAAAGACTAAGTAATTTAAAAAGTTATTGTTTCGGCAATAACTTTTTTTTTAGCTAAAATAGGAGTACATTAGCCTCCGTCTTGCGCTCTTAGCTTAACTGGATAGAGCAGTTGCCTCCTAAGCGACCGACGTGGGTTCGAGTCCCGCAGAGCGCACAATTTTTTGGACACCTCACCTCTCTGATTTTTTCAACTCACATTTATCAATAAAACTAAATTCAGAATTCTTAAATCTAAATTCAAAATTCATATCTAATTTTTTTAACTTAATCTTTGTTTTTACTGATATTACTCTTGAGATTTTGTTTTTAAGAAGAATTGAATAGCACCTTTAGATTCCCTAACCATCTATTTGTCAATGCAAAAAACGACACATGGCGTGGTCTATAAGGCCAAAAAATCAATTTATGACTGCCCATATGAAAATATTTTTCAATTATTTTTAGGTTTAGAAAATAATGCAGTAACTAAAAATATTAAATAATAATCAAAATGTTATATGTATTAATTAGTACATTTACTCTAAATAGTTCGTTTTTCAATCATATTTTTTAATCTAGAGCATTTACTCTTATTTTAATTGTGCTATTTTTGTCACATGGAGTAACAATTAAGCCCAAGAGTATTAAAAAGTTTTCCATAACGAATATTTGCAGTAACCATAAAAATCAAATTCGTATCTCAAGGAATGACGAAGAATGAAATTAAAAACTTTAACTACAGCCATGATTCTTGCTTCAGTTCCAATGACAGGGGCTTTTGCAGCTGCACTAGATCGTTCAGGACAATCTATGTCTGCATTTTTACAACCAGGGAACTATTTTGAAGCAGGTATTTCGGTTTTAGATCCAACAGTAGAAGGTAAAGCTAAAGCTGCATATGGTGGTGGGAATCTATCCGATATGGCGGGTGATTATTATTTCCCAACAGCAGCAATTAAAGTTCAACCTACAAAAAACTTCTCATTCGGTTTGCTTTATGACCAACCTTTTGGAGCTGACGCAGCATATTCAGCAAATGACCCATTAGTAGCTGCTGGAACGGGCTTATTTCATTTAAATGGTGAAAATACTGAAGTTGAAGTAACTACTCAAAACCTTTCTTTCGTTGTTGGCTATCAGCCTGTTGAAAGTATCAATATTTATGGTGGTGCAGTTTATCAAACTGTGAAAGGTGATGTGCAACTTCGTGGTGCAGCTTATGGTTCAGCAAATGGTTTGGGTAAATATAATGCAACAATGAAGGAAGATTCAGCTGTAGGTTGGTTAGCTGGTTTTGCTTATCAAATTCCTGAAATTGCTTTAAAAGCATCGGTTACATACCGTTCTGAAATTGAACATGAAGCATCAACTCGTGAATTTGGCCAAAGTAACATAATGGCGTTAGTTACAAGCAATCCAGCAAACGCCATTTTCGATGAAAATACAACAACAAACATTACTACACCTCAATCCGTAAACCTTGATTTCCAAACAGGTATCATGGCGGATACAGTTGCATTTGCAAATGTGCGTTGGGTAAATTGGAAAGATTTTAGCATCCGCCCAGAAAAATTTGATCAAATTGGCCGCACTTTAGGCGCAGTAGGTCAAACACCAGATAACCCGAATGGTTTTGATTTAGTGTCTTATACTGATGATCAAATTTCAGCAACTGTAGGTGTTGGTCGTAAGTTAAGTGAAAAGTGGGCTGGTAATGTCTCTGTAGGTTACGACACAGGTGCAGGCAACCCAGTTTCTACCCTTGGCCCAACTGAAGGTTATTGGAACGTCGGTTTAGGTTTACAATTTAGCCCTGCACCGAACTACTTCATTGCTGGTGGTGTGAAATACTTAATGCTAGGTGATGCTGATGCACAACCTGCGTCAATGTTTGGCACTAACAACTCAATTGCATCATTTGAAGATAACGATGCATGGGCATACGGTTTAAAAATCGGTTACCGCTTCTAATTCTCGGTATTAGTAGATTGGAAATATATCCAATCTACTATTGTAAAAATAATTTAATTCAAATGTTCATAGATTGAGCATTTGAATTTTTTAAGTTCAAAGATAAACATTAAGTTAAATACTCTATTTTTTTATTTATAAATCATAAACATAAATAACACCTTCTAGAATAATTACTCTAGCATTGCTTATTTTTTAACTTATACAGTTCATTTTTAGAGTAGCAACTCTTATTTACTGTTTTTCTATTTATGTTACTTTCCACACATTGAAATAACATCAAAAGTTACAAACAGGGAAAAGTATGCGCTTAAATCACCTTAGCTACGCAATTTTACTTACCGCTTTACCAACAGCATCATTATTTGCAGCGGGTCTAGATCGTTCAGGTCAGTCTATTTCAGCATTCTTACAACCTGGTAACTACGCAGAAGCTGGCATTTCTATTTTAGACCCAAAAGTAGAAGGTCAAGATTTACTGAAAAATAAAGTTGATGACATGGGTGAAGACTACTACTTCCCTTCAGCAGCAATTAAAGTACAAGCGACTGATAAAATTTCTTTAGGTTTGATCTATGATCAACCGTATGGTGCAGATGCAGCATACGACAGCAATTCACTTTTCTTCAGTTCAAACGACACGGGTACAAGTGTTGAAGTTGATACACAAAACCTAACAGCGTTAATTGGTTACCAACCAACAGAGAACTGGAACTTCTATGCAGGTCCAGTATGGCAAACTGTTGAAGCAGATATCAAACTCCGTGGTTTAGCTTACCAAGGCCTTTCTGGTTATAACATCAAGATTGCTGAAGAAGAAGCATATGGTTGGTTAGCAGGTTTCGCCTACTCTATTCCAGAAATTGCTTTAAAAGCTTCTGTAACGTATCGTTCAGAAATCAAGCACAAAGCAACTGGTGAAGAAACTTATACGCTTTCATCTCCTATGCCTGTTGCTCCTGGTGTTACTCTACCTACAGGTACTACGATCGGTTTAGCTGACGCTCGTGTTGATGCAATTACACCGCAATCTGTAAACGTAGATTTACAAACTGGTATTGCTGCAAACACTTTAGCTTTTGCTAACCTTCGTTGGGTTCATTGGGATCAATTTGCAGTAACACCGCAAGCATTATTCCAACGTTCAGGCGGCAACAATTTAATTGATTATTCTGACGATCAGTACTCAATCACTACAGGTATTTCTCGTAAGTTCAATGATAAATGGGCGGGTACTGCAGCTGTCGGTTATGACTCTGGTGCAGGTAACCCTGTAACAACACTTGGCCCAACTGAAGGCTACTGGAGTGTTGGTTTAGGCGGTCAATACAGCCCTGCTGAGAACTATTTCATTCAAGCTGGTGTGAAATACTTCTGGTTAGGGGACGCGAAAGCGCAAACTGGCGGTACAGTTGTTGGCGAATTCAAAGACAATACTGCACTAGGTTATGGCATGAAAATTGGCTATCGCTTCTAAGAATTAAAAATACCAAAAGCCCCTATATGGGGCTTTTTTTGCATGTGACCCATTTCACATAAAATATTTAGAATTTTATTTATTTTGCTTATTTTTCGAACAATTGATTTTATATCAATAATTTAATGGATATTTATTTTATATATTTAATAACAATAGTTTATCTAAAAATTATTAAAGTATTTATTCTAATTATTTAAAATCAACAGCTTTTTTTTACCCTAAGTTCAAATTTAGAGTCTTTACTCTTTTTTTTATTATGCTATTTTTTGGTGCAAGATATGATTAAAAAAATTACATATCTTTAAATTTTATTAACGCATTGACGCGTTTTTTATACTAGGAAAGTAGAAAAATGAACTTAAAAGCATTAACAAGTGCCATTTTATTTGCCAGCGTACCTACGACCGGGGTATTTGCCGCAGCAATGGATCGCTCTGGGCAGTCAATTTCTGCATTTTTACAACCGGGTAATTATTTTGAAGCAGGGATTTCAGTTTTAGATCCAAACGTCTCAGGTGTAGATATTAAAGGCCAAGCTACAGGTGATATGGCTGAGGACTATTATTTCCCAGCTGCTGCATTAAAAATTCAACTGAATGAGCATTTCTCATTTGGTTTAATTTATGATCAGCCTTTTGGTGCAGAGGCTAAATATAATTCAAATAGCGTCTTTTCAGCAAAATCTACTGATTCTGTCCTAGGTGCACTAGACCACAAAACAGTCGCTCAATTTAACAGTAAGGCCACTGAAGTTACTGGTCAAACTGAAGTGGATGTAAAAACACAAAACCTTTCTCTTTTATTTGGTTTTCAACCTAATGAGAATTGGAATTTTTACGCAGGACCGGTATACCAAACTGTTGAAGGTAAAGTAAGTCTGCGTGGTGAAGCTTACAGCATGATGTCTGGATATGATGCAAATATCAAAGAAGAAGGTGATCTTGGATGGCTAGCGGGTTTTGCATATCAAATTCCTGAAATTGCCTTAAAGGCATCCCTAACATATCGATCTGAAATCGAACATGAAGTAAATGCAACTGAGTCATTCCAATCAATTGATAACTTCACTGGCTTAAGTGCACCAATCTTAAACATTATGCTTGGTCCATTGGGTGCCAAATTACCGAAAGAGCAACGTGATGCTGTAATTGCAGTAAGAAATGCATTAGTTGCATCTAATTCACTTCCAGAAGGTAAAACAAAAGTTACCACGCCACAATCGGTAAATTTAGATTTGCAATCTGGCATCATGGAAAACACTGTTGCCTTCGCAAATGTACGTTGGGTAGATTGGTCTAAATTTGCAATTAAACCTCATGAGTTTGGTATTAAAGCAGATATTTTAGGTTCTTTAGTTGCTGGTTCTAACGGTATCGTTGGCTACACAGATGGTTTTAACTTAGTCGACTATTCTAAGGATCAATGGTCTGTAAATGCAGGCGTTGGCCGTAAATTTAATGATCAATGGGCTGGTACAGTCATGGTCGGTTGGGACTCTGGTGCAGGTAACCCAGTGTCAACTTTAGGCCCAACCGAAGGTTACTGGAGCGCTGGCTTAGGTGGACAATTTAGTCCAACACCTCAATCGTTTATTCAAGCTGGTGTTAAATACTTCTGGTTGGGTGATGCGACTGCACAATCTGGTTCACACTCTGTCCCTGGTAATGAAACAGCTGCAAATGTTGCTAACTTTAAAGACAACGATGCAATCGGTTACAGCTTAAAAATCGGTTACCGTTTCTAAGTTGCTTTAAAAACTTTGGATTAAACAAGAAAGGGCGCTATAAGCGCCCTTTTCTATAACTTACTATTCAGAATTAAGCTGGAATATCCCGAATAGAAGCATTACGAATCGCTTCTTTCAGTGCAGCATAGCCATGAATTGGTGGAAACTGTGGAAATTCAGCAATCACATTGTCAGGCGCATCAAATAAGAAACCCGCATCTGCTTCACCAAGCATCGTCGTATCATTATAAGAATCACCTGCTGCAATTACACGGAAGTTTAACCCATGTAATGCTTGAACGGCTTTACGCTTTTGATCAGGTTGACGAAGCTTATAAGCTGAGATCATACCATTTTCATCAGTTTCTAATTTGTGACAGAAAATCGTTGGCCAACCAAGTTGCTGCATTAATGGATGTGCAAACTCATAGAAAGTATCTGAAAGAATAATTAATTGAAAATGAGTACGTACCCACTCTACAAACTCTTTTGCACCTTCAAATGGCCCCATATCTGCAATTACGTCTTGAATATCGTTTAAACCCAAACCGTGTTGTTTTAGGATATTTAAACGCTGAGTCATCAACACATCGTAATCTGGAATGTCACGAGTCGTTGCTTCAAGTTCTTTAATGCCTGTTTTTTTCGCAAAATTAATCCAAATTTCAGGTACTAAAACCCCTTCTAGATCTAAACAAACGACTTCCATGCACTCTACCCTCTGTTAAGTGAAAAAATTTTTTCAATATCATAGCGGAAGAATAAAAAAATGCATTGTTCTTTTTTAAATCTATTTTTTTCATAAGTATCTATTTTTTAGTGATAAGTGTGTTTTAGCATTTCCATTAAAATAGTTCTGAAATAAATTAATATAGGTTTTAACGTTCCAAGCCTATAGCCAGGACATTCATGACTACCATCCCTACTATTGACCTTGTCGATGCACTTGCATCCGAATATGCAGATAAATCACCTTCTGAGATTATGAAACTTGCGCTAAGCCAGCAAGGTGAAGTTGCGATTTCCTTTTCTGGTGCAGAAGATGTTGTACTGATAGATCTTGCATCGAACTTAGGGATTCCATTTCGTGTATTTAGTTTAGATACCGGTCGCTTACACCCTGAAACTTACCAATTTTTAGATACTGTCCGTAAACATTATAAAATTGATATCGAAATCTGTTTCCCAGAAAGTGATGCGGTACAAAAACTAGTAACAGAAAAGGGCTTTTTTAGCTTCTATCAAGATGAACATAAAGAATGCTGTGGTATCCGCAAAGTACAACCTTTGCGTAAAAAACTAGCCACTTTAGATGGCTGGATCACTGGTCAACGTAAGGACCAAAGCCCAGGCACACGTAATGAAATTCCAGTAGTACAAGCTGACCCAGGTTTTTCAGGTCCGGGCAAGCAATTAATTAAATACAATCCTTTGGCAAACTGGTCTAGTGCTGATGTATGGAACTATATCCGTCTAATGGAAATTCCATATAATCCACTACACGAACGTGGCTTTATTTCGATAGGCTGTGAACCATGTACTCGACCTGTTTTACCGAATCAACACGAACGTGAAGGTCGCTGGTGGTGGGAAGATGCAACCCATAAAGAATGCGGCTTACACGCAGGCAACATGAAAAAGTAAAGATCACAAAACCACTGCACAGCAGTGGTTTTTTCAACGCATCGATACACATAATTCCGTATCATTTCAACGTAAAAACGCTATACTGCAAATGACAATTTAATAATTCTAACAATGCTACTCATACATGAGCAGCTGTAGAAATTGCAGTGAGGCAATCAACGCTATGCGTCCATTACATCCTATTGATTTCATATTCTTAAATTTAGAGAAACGGCAACAACCGATGCACGTAGGTGGTCTATTTTTATTTCAGATCCCTGACAATGCACCTGATACTTTTATTCAAGATTTAGTCGCAGATATTCGTAATTCAAAATCCATTCCTATTCCTCCTTTTAACAATAAACTCAACGGCTTCTTTTGGGATGAAGACGAAGAGTTTGATTTAGATCATCACTTTCGCCATATCGCACTGCCGCATCCCGGTCGTATCCGTGAACTTCTGACTTATATTTCACAAGAACACAGTGCGCTGATTGACCGTGCAAAACCGCTTTGGACTTGCCATATTATTGAAGGCATTGAAGGCAATCGTTTTGCCATGTACTTCAAAATCCACCACGCGATGGTCGATGGCATTGCAGGTATGCGTTTAGTTGAAAAATCACTTTCGCATGACCCAGATGCTAAAAGTATTGTACCGCCATGGTGTGTGGAAGGCCCTCGTGCAAAACGCCTCAAACAGCCTAAAGTCAGTCGTATGAAAGGTCTCCTATCGACCATTAAGGGACAACTTGACTCAACACCACGAGTTTTATATGAACTGTCACAAACTGTAATGAAAGATATGGGGCGTAACCCAGATTATGTATCTAGTTTCCAAGCGCCGAGTTCAATATTAAACCAACGGGTCAGTTCTTCACGTCGTTTCGCTGCTCAGTCTTTTGAATTTTCACGTTTGTCACATATTGCCAAGTCACTTGGTGTAACAATTAACGATATTGTGCTCGCAATTTGTTCAGGTGCATTACGTGAGTATTTAATTACACAAAATGCTTTACCTAAAAAGCCATTGATTGCCATGGTGCCTGCATCGGTTCGTACAGACGATTCAGATATGTCAAACCGTATTACCATGATTTTGGCAAACCTTGGTACCCATAAAGAAGATCCGCTAGAGCGCTTGAAGATTGTGCGTCGTAGTGTGCTCAATGCCAAAGAACGCTTTAAGCGGATGAACTCGAATCAAATTTTAAACTACAGTGCTTTTGTCTACAGTGCAGCAGGTTTAAATATTGCATCAGGCTTTATGCCAAAACGTCAGGCCTTTAACTTGGTGATTTCAAATGTTCCCGGCCCACAAGAGCCGTTATATTGGAATGGCGCACGCTTAGAAGCGCTCTACCCTGCGTCCATAGTGTTAGATGGTCAAGCGCTTAATATCACTATGACTAGCTATTTAGATAAGCTTGAAGTGGGTCTAACTGCATGTCGTAATGCACTGCCAAAAATGCAAAATTTACTGTCGCATTTGGAAGAAGAAATTCAACGATTTGAAGCTATTGTGAATCAAGATTCCCCAAAGTTACAGGCGGTTAGCTAACCGCCTGCTTCACAACTTAGTATCAGTTCATCAGCAGATTGAACCATCCAAAAAGATAAAAACCCGTCTACATTGCAAAATCTAGACGGGTTTTTAGTATTTGAACTTTGATTGATTTTTTGGAGCAATTTATGTGTATAAGCTAAAATTTAGGTGAACAAATCCGTTGTTATTGTTTAATTATGACTTGTAGATACACACTGATAATTAAATTTATTTTCCATTATTTATAAAATTTTAGCGCATTAAATATTTTAGAATTGCGCGTTAGCGCTTTAACCCTCTGGATTACATTATTTATATTTCAATATTTAAGCTTTAATTGCTCGGCACTGTTTAAGTAACTGATGACAAGCAGAGCGAATCATAGACGCTGTAATTTGAACTTCCTTACCACGCTCATCCACGATATAACCTGAATGGATCGCTTTTGCTTCAACGACAGTTTTAAGACCACTTTTCATTACTGTTTTACTAACACCCATAATACACCTCTTTTTGCTAAGCCATTTTCACGTTCATTACGGAAAAACGGCTTTGGCTATTTGATGTGTCTAGTATTCAAAATAACAGTTCAAAAGTAAAATCTCAGTTGTAACAAGTGTTTAACGATATTCTGTTACAATTTCAACTCAGAATGATATCGTATTGCTCTTGCGTATATAAATTTTCCACTTGGAACTTGATCACACGACTAATAAAGTGCTCTAAATCAGCTACCGCAGGTGCTTCAGCAGTTAACAATCGGTCAATCACCGACGGATGTGCCACCACAGTGAAACCACTTTGTGATTCATAAGCACGTGCATATCTCAAGATTTCACGGAAAATTTCATAGCAAACTGTTTCAGCTGTTTTCACATAACCACGCCCCTGACAGGTCGGGCAAGAATCACAAAGCAGATGCTCCAGAGATTCACGGGTGCGTTTACGCGTCATTTCCACCAAACCCAGCTCAGATACTTGAGTGATCTTGGTTTTAGCATGATCGCGCTCAAGCATTTTCTCAAACTGGCTCATCACTTCTTCTCGATGATATGCTTCTTGCATATCAATGAAGTCAATAATGATAATCCCGCCCAAATTACGTAGACGGAGCTGACGTGCAATAACTTGTGTGGCTTCCATATTGGTTTTAAACACAGTGTCTTCAAGCGAACGGCCACCGACATAGGAGCCAGTATTGACATCAATCGTGGTCATCGCTTCAGTTTGATCGATCATCAGATAGCCGCCAGACTTAAGTGCGACACGTGTCTGTAAGGCTTTCTGAATATCTTCTTCAACATTGTACAAGTCAAAAATTGGACGCTCACCCGGATAATGCAGTAAGCGATTTTGCATACTCGGTACAAATTCTTGAACAAACTCTTGCAATTTGCCATGTACTTCTCGTGAGTCGACCTGAATTTTAGACGTCTCTTCATTAGCCAAATCACGGATGACGCGTTGCGGTAAAGGCAGCTCTTCAAAAATCAGAGAAGGTACGACAATACTGCGTTGTTTACGTTGAATATATTCCCACAGTTTGGCTAAATAAGCCATGTCCTGCGCAATTTCACATTCAGGAATACCTTCGGCGGCAGTACGAACGATGACTGAACCCGGTAAGTTGTGTTCCTTTTGAATGCGTTCAATCATGCTACGCAAGCGATCACGTTCTTCTTCAGACTCAATGCGCTGTGAAACACCGGTATGACTGCCATATGGCATTAAAACCAGGTAACGGGAAGGAATAGAAAGATCAGTTGATAGTCGTGCACCTTTGGTACCCAACATATCTTTCATGACTTGTACGGTGAGTACTTGTCCCGGTTGTAACAGCTCAAAAACGTTCGGGGTCGGTTGATTGCGCTGCCAGACCATATCATTGATATGTAAAAAAGCCGTTCTCGACAATCCAATATCAATAAAAGCAGCCTGCATACCCGGAAGCACACGAACAACTTTCCCTTTATAAATATTGCCCACTAACCCACGCTTCACGGTGCGTTCAACAAATAATTCATTGACCGTACCGTTTTGAATCAACGCCACACGACATTCCATCGGTGTGACGTTAATCAACAACTCGTCAGACATATCAAAACTCAAAACATTATAAAAATTCTTGTGTTGCAGCAGTTAATTTAATGCCTTAACTGTCTGTAATAACTGTACGGTTTCATGCAAAGGCAGCCCAACGATATTGCTGTAGCTCCCTTCAATACAAGGAATATAGCGCGCAGCAATTCCTTGAATGGCGTAGGCTCCCGCCTTGCCGATTGGTTCACCTGTTGCCCAATAGCTTTCCATGTCAGCTAAACTCAGCGTTTGAAATTCAACCTGTGTACGCACTACTATACTGTATATTTGATCTTTTGTACTGACACAAACACCTGAAAACACATCATGTTTTCGTCCAGAGATCATTTCCCACATAGAAAAAGCATGTGCTTTCGACGCTGGTTTTCCTAAAATGTGCTCATCTACGCCTAAACTGGTATCGGCGGCAATAACGATAGCATCAGGGAATTGTTGTTGTACTGCGCAAGCTTTAGCACGTGCTAAACGCTCTACATAATCCGCCACAGGTTCTCCTTCCAACACGGACTCATCAATATCTGGACTGAAAATGTCAAATTCCAGTCCCAATTGTTGCAATAGTTCGCGTCGTCGAGGAGAACTCGAAGCTAAAATTATATGCGCCATTTTCTCAGGAAGTAATACATGATTGGCCAAATGAGTAAGCTAGTTACAATTGGCTGCCAATGGCGAGCAAACGAAAACTGTGCCCCACCCATCACTTGAACAATCCACACAAACAGTAAATGCGCGAAAATTGCCATTGCAGCAATAATCCATAAATTACCAAATGTGAGGATACGACGTTCACGGGTTAAAAAGCGTGTCACAAATGCAATGACCACAAAACTCAGTGCGTTCATACCAAAAGGCGCATCAGTCAATAAGTCGGTAAATAGACCTGTGGCAAATGCAAACCAAACACCGCACCATGTCGGCTGACAGAGTACCCAAAATAACATGATCATCATCATGAATAATGGGCGCCAACCCGATAGGTCATAAGAAAGCGGATACACCATCAGCACGGATGCCAAAATGATGGAAAAGATAATCGGAAATAATGGGTCGCGCTCTGTATGACGACTAAGCTTAGCGAGTGACATGCGGTTGCTCCATCGCTAAAGAATCGGAAAATAGCACAACCACATGATGACCACCTGCCAATTGGGCAGCAGGATTGATATCAATTTGGGCAAATTCACCGCTATTGTGACGACTGACTTTCGACACTGTACCCACCAAATAACCCGCTGGGAAATGTGCCCCTAGCCCTGAGCTATAGACTTTTTCACCGACTTTGATATTCGCACTGGTTGGCACGTATTCCATCTTAAGTCGACCTAAGTCACCTGTACCCGTAACGATTGCGCGCATACCGGTATGCTCCATCCGCACGGATAAAGAGTGCTCTTTGTCTGAGAGCAACATGACACGGCTACTATGCGGGTAAACATTGATAATTTGCCCCATAATACCCTTGTCATCGAGTACAGTTTGTCCCACTTTAAGCTGACTGCTGGCTCCACGGTTAATCACAATAATATGACGTAAGGGATCAGCATCAGTACCAATGACTTCGGCAATCTCCATACGACCATCAATGATGAGTGGTGTATCGAGCAGTCCACGCAGTCGAGTATTTTCAGCAGAAAGTTCAGAAAGTTTCTGTAAACGGACTTGAGCCTGAATTAACTCTGCTTGCATCGCGGTATTTTCACGACGTAATTGAGCTTCAGACTTGGTTTGTTGATTCAGCCATTCTCGCGATAACACTGGATAGCTTGCAAGTGCATAAATTGGATTATATGCCGCATACAAGACGTCTCTGGCCGGTTGGATTACATGCGGCATGCGCCAATCAAAGAAAAGCACCACCAAGCATGTAATCACCGCAATGATAAATGAGCGAAAAGATGGCGGTTGTCTTGAAAACAGTTGCGTTTGCACCCGCCGAGTCCTTTTCTTAGCCTACAAATAACATGTCATGATTTGGGTTATCGAAGAATTCGAGAACCTTACCGCCACCACGTGTAACACATGATAGTGGATCTTCTGCAACTACGACAGGAAGACCTGTTTCTTTTGCAAGAAGCTTATCAAGATTACGAAGTAATGCACCACCACCAGTCAACACAATACCGCGCTCTGCGATGTCTGAAGACAACTCAGGTGGCGTTTGCTCTAGTGCAGATTTAACCGCCGCCACAATGTTTTGTAGTGGATCAGAAATCGCTTGAGTCACTTCATCAGAAGTGACAGTAATCGCACGAGGTACACCTTCAGCCAAGTTACGACCACGGACTTCGATTTCCAAAGGTTTTGCACCTTCTTCTGGAAGCGCCATACCAACTTCTTTTTTGATGTTTTCTGCAGTGGTTTCACCAATCACACAACCATGTGCTTTACGCACGTAGTTAATGATTTGTTCATCAAATACATCACCACCGATACGTAGTGAGTCTGCATAGACACAACCTTGAAGTGAAATGATCGCGATTTCAGTTGTACCACCGCCAACATCGACAACCATCGAACCACAGGCTTGCTCAACAGGCATACCTGCACCAATTGCAGCAGCCATTGGCTCTTCAATTAAGCGAACTTCACGTGCACCTGCATTGTATACAGCTTCACGGATTGCACGGCGTTCCACCAACGTCGATTTACATGGCACACACACCACGACACGCGGTGCAGGTGGGAACAAACGTTTTTCGTGCACTTTGCCAATGAATTGATTCAACATCGTTTCAGTGACTTCAAAATCTGCAATCACACCATCTTTCATTGGGCGAATCGCAGAAATATTTGCAGGTGTACGACCTAGCATTTGCTTCGCGTCAAGACCTACTGCGGCAACGATTTTTTGTGAACCACTGTGGCGAATTGCCACCACCGTCGGTTCATTTAATATAATGCCTCGTCCTGGCGCATAGATAAGTGTATTTGCAGTGCCTAAATCAATGGCAAGATCCGGCGAAAACAAGCCAATTAGTCGTTTTAGAATCACGGGGACGTTCTCAGTTAAACTTTTATATGGACGCAAGGTGGCAACTTTAACTAAATGTGATGATTTGAACAAGTCAATCGCTTATTATAAGCCACGATATTTTGAATTTTTTTAATACTGATTAGGTAATGTTATGTCTACATCGGATGCACAGCATTCTGCAGATCTAAATGCACAAACAGTTTCAGCGATTGCCCATCTGGCTCGATTGTCGCTAGATGAAGCGCAATCTGCTGACTATGCTCAAAGTTTAAATAAAATTTTAGGCATGATGGAAACCCTGAAAGGCATCGATACTGACGGTGTTGAACCACTAAAAAGTCCATTCGACAATCCACAGCCCTTACGTGAAGACGTGGTATCTGAGACCAATCATCGCGAAGCATATCAAGCAGTTGCTCCTGCAGTACAGGATGGCTTGTACCTTGTTCCGCGTGTGATTGAATAATTTTTATTCAGATCAACATTTTTTCAAATTAAACGTAAAGAAATATTTCTCATGACAGATTTACATCGCTTATCAATTCGTGAATTGTCTGAAGGTTTGGCGGACGCTAAATTTTCTTCACGCGAATTGACTGAACACTATTTAAAACGCATTGAAAAAATCGATGCTCAAGTCAAGTCATACGTGACCGTGACGGCTGAACAAGCACTTGCGCAAGCAGATGCGGCTGATGCTGCAATTAAATCAGGCAATGCAACTGCGTTGACCGGTGTACCAATTGCGCATAAAGATATTTTCTGTACCCAAGGCATTAAAACCACTGCTGGTTCTAAAATGCTGGACAATTTTATCTCTCCTTACGACGCGACCGTTGTAGCGAAAGGTAAAGCTGCGGGCCTTGTCACTTTAGGTAAAGTGAACATGGATGAATTCGCCATGGGTTCAACCTCTGAAAATTCATTTTATGGCGCAACGACTAACCCTTGGAACTTAAACCATGTTCCCGGTGGTTCTTCAGGCGGTTCTGCGGCTGCAGTAGCGGCTGATCTTGCGCCTTTCGCAACAGGTACAGATACAGGCGGTTCAATCCGTCAGCCTGCATCATTCTGCGGTCTAACAGGCCTTAAACCGACGTATGGTCGTGTGTCACGTTTCGGTATGATTGCTTATGCATCATCACTCGATCAAGGTGGCCCAATGGCACGTTCTGCTGAAGATTGTGCTTACCTCATGAACGTGATGGCAGGTCATGACGCGAAAGATTCAACTTCTGTTGAAAAAGACGTCGATAACTACGTGGCGAACCTGAACGGTACATCGGTAAAAGGCTTACGCATTGGTATTCCTAAACAATACTTTAACGTTGCCGGCTTAGATGCTGACGTGAAAGCACGTGTTGAAGAAGCGTTGAAAAAGTTAGAGGAAATGGGCGCAATCTTGGTTGAGATTGACCTAAACATGACTGAAAGCTACGTACCAACGTATTACTTGATCGCACCTGCTGAAGCATCGTCTAACTTATCTCGTTTCGACGGTGTACGTTATGGCTACCGTGCAGAAAATCCTGTGGATTTGATGGATCTTTACAAGCGTTCACGTTCGGAAGGTTTTGGTAAAGAAGTTCAGCAACGTATCTTGATTGGTACATACGCGCTTTCTGCGGGTTACTACGATGCTTATTATGTGAAAGCACAAAAAGTACGTCGTTTAATTCAACAAGACTTTTTAAAAGCATTTGAATCTGTAGACGTGATTGCTGCTCCTGCTGCGCCTACAACAGCGTATAAGATTGGTGCAAACCTGTCTCCTGTAGAAATGTACTTAGGCGACATCTACACCATCGCGGTGAACTTGGCGGGCTTACCTGCAATTAACGCGCCTGTTGGTTTTGACAAAGAAAACTTGCCTGTTGGCTTGCAGCTCATTGGTAACTACTGGTCAGAATCTCAATTGTTGTCTGTGGTGCATCAGTACCAACAAGCAACCGATTGGCATACACAACGCGCTGCAATTGCTGAGGAGAACGCATAATGGCTAAGAACGCTGCGAAACCAAAATCTAACCTGATTGATGGTTGGGAAGTGGTGATTGGTATCGAGATTCACACTCAGCTTGCGACCAATACCAAAATTTTCTCAGGTTCATCGACTACGTTTGGTCAAGACCCAAATACGCAAGCGAGCCTTGTTGACTTGGCAATGCCGGGCGTATTGCCAGTACTCAACAAAGAAGTAGTTGATCTTGCGATTCGCTTTGGTTTGGGTATCGATGCTTACATCGACCAAGCTTCTGTATTTGCACGTAAAAACTATTTCTACCCTGACTCTCCAAAAGGCTACCAAATCAGCCAAATGGACAACCCGATTGTGGGCTTGGGTCATATCGACATTCAACTTGAAGATGGTACGGTTAAGCGCATTGGCGTAACCCGTGCTCACCTTGAGGAAGATGCAGGTAAATCGATCCATGACCAATTTGAAGGTCAATCTGGTATCGATTTAAACCGTGCTGGTACACCGCTGCTTGAAATCGTATCTGAACCCGATATGCGTTCGGTTGAAGAGGCGGTTGCCTACATTAAAGCGATTCACACGCTTGTTCGTTGGTTAGGCATTTCTGACGGTAACATGGCAGAAGGTTCGTTCCGTGCAGACTGTAACGTGTCTTTACGTCGTCCGGGTCAACCGTTTGGTACGCGTTGTGAGTTGAAAAACTTGAACTCTTTCCGTTTCATTGAACAAGCAATCAATGTTGAAATTGAACGTCAAATGGAAATCTTGGAATGGGATGGCACCATCGACCAAGAAACACGTTTGTTCGATCCTGTGAAGATGGAAACGCGTTCTATGCGTTCGAAGGAAGAAGCGAACGATTACCGCTACTTCCCAGACCCTGACTTGTTGCCTGTGATCATTGCAGATGCGCAAATTGAAGCGGCACGTGCTGCATTGCCTGAGTTGCCTACTGCACGCCGTGCGCGTTTTGTAGCTGACTTTGGCGTGACTGAGTACGATGCTCACGTGCTTACGCTTACTCGTGAAATGTCAGAGTTTTATGAAGACGTGGTGAAAGCTGCTGGCGGTGCTGCTCAAGGCAAAGTTGCTGCGAACTGGGTGATGGGCGAATTCTCTGGGGCGCTAAACAAAGCGAGCCTAGAACTTGCTGACCCTCCTGTAACAGCTGAGAAACTTGGCGGCATGATTGCACGTATTGTGGACAACACAATTAACGGTAAGATTGCGAAGCAAGTGTTCAGCTTTATGTGGGAAGAAGGCAAAACTGCGGACGAAGTGATTGCAGAAAAAGGCTTGAAACAGGAAACTGATACAGGCGCAATTGAAGCGATTATTAAGGATGTGCTTGCTGCCAACGAAAAGATGGTTGAAGAGTATAAATCTGGTAAAGAGAAAGCCTTTAACGGTCTTGTGGGTCAAGTAATGAAAGCAGCGAAAGGTAAAGCCAACCCTGCACAAGTGAATGAATTGATGAAGAAATTGATTGGTTGATCTGATTAGTTTCAACAAAAAAACCCGCTCTAGAGCGGGTTTTTTTATTCTATCGATATTTTATGTTGATCAATAGGACAGTAGTTTTTTAATTTATCTTCACTTGTGAGAACTTTTATTTCATTTTTATCTACTATAAGTTGATAATATAAATCATCTTTCTTTAATAAAAATTTATCTCTGTAAATATTAATATCACTACTTAAGTATCTATTCTCATCTTGTTTGAACCCAAATCTCAACTTACTTCTATCAATTGAGTCAGTATGAATATTTATAACAACCTGAGATTTTTCAAAATATATTCTTATTCGCTTATTTTGATAGTCCTGCAAATATTTTTTTGCAAATAAATTTTGTGTGTAAAAATCACTTCCATACCATTGAAATACCTTTCCAATAACAATATTTTTAGATAAATCTTTATACCAATCTGAACTAAAAAAATATTGACTACCCAGCTCAACAGTAACCTGTAAAACCACAAAATTCCAGTACCTTTCAAGACTTAAAGCATCTCGAAAATCCATATGCTCAAATATTCTAAATTCACGAATAAGCATGGAATAATTCGAAAATCTTTTATAGATATTAATTAATAATAGTTGTAAAACTTTATTATCCAAATTTGAGCGCAACATATTTGAATATAATCTTGCTAGTTTTTCTCTCTCTTTCTGAGTAAAATTTTTGTTGTTGTAAATATGATATTTTATATTTTTTATAATTTGATATAAAATTATAAAATATTTTCTCATTTCATGACTATCATCAATAAAATGTTGACGCTCTAATAAGGTGTAAGATTTTTCTCCAAAACAAAGTCTATAACATTTATCTAACTCTGATTCGCCAGTATCTTTATTAGGTGCTTTTAGATCATTAAAGACATGATTTAAATTTTGAATCATTGAAAAGAAAATTGTATCAAATTGCTGTATAGACTGTGTTTTTTGAATTTCATTTTGAGCTTCTGCTGATTTTTTAAAAGCTTCAGTACTTTGAGCAAGCTCTGTCCGTGTTATTTCTAAAGTTTCCTTAGTCAACCACCATGTTGCGAATAATAAAATGATACTCAATAATCCCACAAAAGGATTAAAAGTTCCTCCGACTAAGTCTCCAAATGCACCCCAAGTAGAAACATAATCATTGTTTCCAATAGGATTAGCTAAAGGACCATGTTCAAATGTATAGCGAACAATAGAGTCCTTCGATTTCTTAACATTCTTATAAAAAGAATAATAAACCCAACCAAGAAATCCTACTCCAAGCAGTAGAAATCCCCCTAAAAAATAAAACAATTTAAGATAGTTTTTAGAAACATCCATTACAAAAATTCAACTATAATTTATTAATATCAATATTAATCAATCATATATTAAAATGAAAAGAGTTTCATCCATCGCCAAACTCGAAGACTTAGGACGTATCCAACTTTCAAGGTCATTTTTTATGCGCGATTTCCTCTATAGCGAAATCGCAAATTGGTACGGTGTACCTAACTTCCCCGACAATCCTGACATTGCGATTCGTATGGGCTCAAAACTCTGCGAAGAACTACTTGAACCACTGCAAGAAAAGTTTGGACGTATTGCCATTCGTTCCGCGTACCGTTCACCAAGCGTGAACCAAATCGGCAATGAAAAAGGACACAACTGCGCGAGCAATGAGAAAAACTTTGCAAGCCATATTTGGGACTATCCTGACGCAAAAGGCTACGGTGCAACGGCGTGTGTTGTCATTCCATCATTTTTAGAACTTTATGAAAAAGACCAAAGTAATTGGCAACAATTGGCTTATTGGATTCATAATCACTTGCCATACAGTCATCTAGAATTTTTAAAAAAAGAAAATACGTTTTGTGCATTCAATATCGGTTGGCATGAGAAACCACTTAAAGAGATCAATAGCTATGTAACAGGATCTAAAGGCAAGCTGAAAGTAACGCATGAACCAAATCTAGACTATGAAAAATTTTATCCTGATTTGCTGTGATTTATCTCTCTCCCAATGGGAGAGGGAGCTTTCAAAGTGAATAAATACTTAAACGATTTTTTGGATATCCCCCCTCTCCTTTTAGGAGATAAGCGGCAGTGCTGCGCAAGGGAGAGGTAAATATTTAACTTTTTAAAACTTTGTGAAAAACACTAAAGTCATTAATAATTGATAACAGCTAGCCTACTAGACTCATCATAATTTGAACTATAACCATCCATAACTTTTTATAAATCTAAATAAAAATATACAACTAAAGAATTTACAGCCTGCTTAAAACTGTCATTTCAATATGCTAAGGTAAATGAAAAATTGATATAAATCATATTTCAACAGAGGGTTACATTATGTCAAAACAAATTCTTATGCTTGTAGGTGACTATGCTGAAGACTACGAAACCATGGTACCTTTTCAGTTTTTAGTTGGTCTTGGTTATACCGTTCATGCCGTTTGCCCTGACAAAAAAGCCGGTGACAACATTGCCACAGCGATTCATGATTTTGAAGGTGAACAAACCTATAGCGAAAAACGCGGTCATAACTTTGCCATTAACTATGACTTTGATGCAGTTAACTCAGATAACTATGTCGGCTTAGTGATTCCGGGTGGTCGTGCACCTGAATATTTACGTATGAATGCACGTGTGATTGAAATCGTACACGAATTTGACGCAGCGAAAAAACCGATTGCAGCGGTTTGTCATGGTGCGCAAATTTTGGCAGCAGCCAATGTACTGAAAGGCCGTACATGTTCCGCTTATCCTGCATGTGCCGCCGAAGTTAAACTGGCTGGCGGTCAGTATGCAGATATTGCAGTCACGGATGCAGTGACCGACGGTCATTTAGTTACTGCTCCTGCTTGGCCTGCTCACCCTGCGTGGATGGCGCAATTTGTTAAAGCATTAGGCGCGACGATTACCATTTAATGCTTGAGTCACGAAACTAAAACGCATTGGATCATCATCCATTTAGGGTGAATCCATAAAAAATGCTCCTTGTATAAAAGGAGCATTTTTTATTTACTCAAAATAAAATTAACGAACCACACCTAACTTATTCCAAATTTCTGGGGTTAAAAATTTGGTCACCAATTTATTCAAATCGACATAACGCAGTACGCCTTGTAATTGTTGTTTAATTTCAGGCGTCTTTAATATTTCATCCCCCGTGATACTACCAAGCTCTTGAAAACTTTCGCCTACAGCCTGTAGACCGTCGGCTTTAATTACAGCCTGCGTTTGCGTAGAACATTGCTCCACCAAAATTCGCTGCATCACTTGAGCCAGATTTTTATCGAGTTGCGTTTTTTGCGCATCACTGACATTACTGTATTGTTTTAAATCTGGATGCGCTGCCAAGGCAGAAAAGGTCCATTGCAGCACCGCTGTTTTATCCGCAGCAGTGGTCGATTTCACTAAACATTGACTGAGCTGATCGACCGTCGGACTCGCTAAACTCACCTGAGTCGACCCGAACATGATGAGCGTCAATAAAGCCAAACCTGCAGGTCGTGAAAAACGTAGATGTAATTTTTTAGATAAACCGTAAGCCATAGACCAAACTCCCAAAACTTGAGTCACCTTTGTATCATGAAGTGCTGTGTTTGCTGTTTGGTCTATGTAACTCAACTATTCATTTTTGCTAGTCGGTGCATAGATGAGAGGATGAATCGTCGGTCTTCTATTCCAATACCAGTAAAAATGTCCATGGGTATCGAGCAAACTATGGGTAGTCAATGTCGATTTATTGCTGTCACCTCGCCAACAGGCAAGTGCTGCATTACGGTTGTTATGTAGGTCAATAAACTCGGGATTCGAATATTTGGGTTTCGCAGGAATGTATAAAGCATCTCCCGGATTGACCCATAAATCTGCCAAGTAAATCTTGCCTAGATTTGGAAAATAGCGTCCCACTGAGATGACCAGAGGCAAATGATCCTGATCGGTCGCGCTAAAAATATGCGGAAAGTCATGATGTTCTAAATCAGTAATGACAAATGGCGTTAAAGTTTTACCGCCATTTAATTTTGATTTTGCATTTTCATAAGGCAAGTAATGCCCTGCCATCATGCCGTATTCATAATGAATTTCTGACAGTAGTTTTTGATTTGAATGAATCTGAATCGCTTCACCTGCATGGATTAGGGTGATACCAAAAGCTGCCGCGGTTTCTTTGGTTGCCACCAATGGCATAAACTCGAAGTGTTGCTCTTCAAAATCAAGCTCAGTTTGCTCGCCCCAATCGGTAGTTATCGTCGAAATTTCGGAAGGTACATCGTAGGGATTTCCCATCGTCATTTTCGCATTGGTTGGTGACTCGGTAATTAAATGAATTCCTGCCCCAAGTGATGCTAAATATGTTGGATGCCCACGATCATTCAAAAAGAAGGGTGTTTGCTCGATATTGATTGTAATTTCTGTTAATTCTCGGTCAAATAATGGTGCATTAAAATAAGTTTCATTTACTGAACTCATGGTTTTTCCTTATTATTTTTTAAAATTTTATCTGAGTACATCATTGGATCAGGATAAAAGCTTATTTCCCCAAATGGCTTTTATCCTGTTGAAGTTTATTTCATACGATTCAACATATTTTTTGCCCCTGCGTGGTTATAGTTGGTCGCTAAGTTTTGTAGGATGCCTTTTGCTCTTGCATTGGCGTTTGGATAACTTTTGCTATATGCAGGCACTGACGTTAAGCATTTTGCAACGAGCATACCTGATTCAGCATAGGCTCTATTGGCATTTGCACCATTTAATTTGCCATAGCTATAAGCGCGCTGTGCATTATTACAAGCGGTGACTTGATTTTTTCCGGCATTCAGGTCACGTCGTGCATTCACATATAAGCGCATTTGTATCTGCTGCGATGTTTCTGCAACTGGTTTCACTACAGGTTTTTTTTCAGGCTCTTTGGCTTTGGTTTCTTTTTTAGTCTCTACTTCTTTTTTTGCTTCCTCTTTCGCATTGCTTTTTGTTGTCGTTGCTTTTGCTTTGCTTGGTGTGGCTTTTTTAGCTACAGTTTCTTCTTGTTTATTATAGTTTTTGCGACGTTCTTCGGGTCCAATAATTGCTGTATACAAACTCACTAAGCGGGTTTCAGAACGGTCATTCGATTTACGCTCTGAAACGGGTTCAATAGCAACCATCCAGCGCTGTCCATCTGCCTGACTACACTGAAACACACCTGTGCTCTGTTTTATACTGCTATAGGTCGCTAATAATTTACGACTCCATGCATTTTTGACTTGGTTCAAATTGCTTTTATTCAGTTGAATAAATTTGCCATTTTTGGCTTGGCAGTAACTGCTCATATTTTGCTTGGGTATGAGCGATTCTGCTTCCATATTTTTGTTTTGTGGTCCCCAATCATAGACGTATTCTTTCGCCTTACCATTTGAGCTATTTAGCCCTTTTTGATTGATCACTTCTTGTGGTGATGCATAATGATTAAATGAATTTGGGTTTAAACTCTGCATGGTTGTACAACCATGTAATGCAAATCCAATACTCCCCACCCATAAAATTGCCTTTAAATTCACAGCAAAAATCTCAAAAATTTCACTTCTAAAAAATAGCGTAATTTAATGCCTTTCACAATTTTATAATCTTGATTTTATTTATTATTTTTATAAATTTAATCACTAAAATCGCATACGTTTGAGATGTATACATATGTTGTTCATTTTAATTTGATGAGTTTCACATTTTATTTGGATATAGAGGGTTTCTGGGAGCCATAAAAAAGAGCCTCCGAGGAGGCTCTTTTTTATTCATTTAATAATTACCAAATGATTTGATTTTTATTGATCAATTCCTGAAGAGTTACATCAGTATTGTTCAAGATCACAAGACCTGTATAGTTGCTTATACCAAGTGTAGGTCCATCGACATCTACACTGACTTTAACATTTTCACCATCTTGTTCAAGTTTGATATATTGACCAATATTCTGTGCTGTTAACGGCGTAGTAATGTCTTTGAACAAACCTTGTAGATCCAGCGTATCGCCTTCATTTACATTATAGTCAGTCCATACATCATTTCCAGTCAGGGTTGTATTTCCACCCGCAGTTCCAGCTGCATTTAACAAGTCAAAGATGACTGTATCTGCACCAGTTCCTGTGTTGAATGTATCATTCCCCGCTGTACTCATTTCAACGATACCACTGCTATTGATCTGAGGCGTAACAGTTAATGTTGCCGTATCAGATGCGCCCGTCGGACCAACCAATGTATACTGAATCGTATCCGTTGCCGCATTTACTACATTACCCACAGCATCTGCTTGATAAATATAATCACCATTTCCTGAAATTGTCAGTACACCATGAGTAGTAGCAATAGTTTTGGTTTCACCGAACATAATTTCAGTCGTACCAATCACAATTTTGGTTGCATAGCCATCAACTGTATCAACTCCTGCACCATTGTCAGCATACAAGTTGCCCTGCACGATGTTTTGTGAAGAACTTGTATTGGTATCTGCAATCACAAAAGATGAACCATCTATCGCCACAGTAACCAGAGGTGCAACAGAGGACACTGGGATTATATTTGTACCCCAGTTCTGCGCGTCTTTAGTAACTGTATATTCTAGTCGGTATTCACCAGGTTGGTCATTTAACGCACTCAAGTTAATGGTGTGTAGCGTTTCTGCTAGCATCACACCTGCCGTATCAGCTGCCGTTGCACTAATATTTGTATAGCCAGCAACTGCTTGACCATCTTTATACAACGTATAAGTCACGGTGGTATCTGCACCACGTGTTAATACCGCCCCTGTTGAAATGGTAATTTGACCATTGTTCAAATGACCAATATCAAAATCCAAACTGCCACTTTGTGTTGTCACACCCGTACCACTAGTAGCTTGTGCTGTTTGTGTATCGGCATGATCGATATGTGTAATCGCTTTAGCTGTATTAATCACTACAGTTTCAGCATCATCATTTGCATCTACAACACCAGTCACATCTGGACTACCTATATTGATAATCAATTGCGCCGAATTGTTAGCCGCATTTGTATCATTAGGATCAGTGATCGTATAGTTAAATACTTCTTGCTTACCAATATTCGATATATCGTTATTTGGCGTGTAAGTGTATTCACCTGTTGAATCAATTACCAATGTTCCATATTTACCAACTATTGTTACACCTGCAGAGTCAACATTTGTTTCTACAGATTGCCCATCCACCGAGACTTTAGAAACTACCGTATCTGTAGTTACCGTATCGTTACCCGCAGGATGATCTGCATCAGTTAGTACATTTCCAGTAATTTCTTGACCCTCAACTGTACCAACTTGAGTGTAATCATAATCAACAGCTGTTGCAGTGACTGTTGTTCCTAGGCCGACAGATAATGCGCTTTCTGTAGCAAAGTAAACACGGTATTGACCAGCTTCAAGCCCTTCAGCTGTAGTTTGGAAACCACTGCCTAGAATTTGCAGATTAAGCAACGTCGCGCCTTCTGTGCCCGAATTAACATCCGTCCAAGCTCCATTTTCAAATTTTTGCAGAATAATTGTTGGCTGGCTAATTACACCCACACCAACTAACTGCCCAACATTGAAAGTTACATCCTGCTCATGTCCCTCTTGAATATTAAATGTAAAGAGTGGTGTACCTAAAAGATTAAGATCCAAATTAAGCAATCCAACTGTTAAAACCGAAGTTCCACTTCCCTGTGCAATTCCCGTTGTTGTAACTGGGTTGACATTAATATCAGCATCTCGAACATCATCCACCGCTGATACATCCGCATCAGCATCGGCATCCGCATCAGCATCGGCATCAGCATCCGCATCAGCATCCGCATCCGCGTCGGCATCAGCATCGGCATCGGCATCCGCATCGGCATCAGCATCCGCGTCGGCATCCGCATCCGCATCGGCATCCGCATCCGCATCCGCATCCGCATCGGCATCCGCATCGGCATCTGCATCTGCATCCGCATCGGCATCCGCATCCGCATCGGCATCCGCATCCGCATCCGCATCCGCATCCGCATCGGCATCGGCATCGGCATCAGCATCGGCATCTGCATCCGCATCGGCATCGGCATCAGCATCAGCATCAGCATCGGCGTCAGCATCTGCATCTGCATCGGCATCCGCATCCGCATCGGCATCCGCATCGGCATCCGCATCGGCATCGGCATCTGCATCTGCATCCGCATCGGCATCCGCATCCGCATCGGCATCGGCATCGGCATCGGCGTCAGCATCGGCATCCGCATCGGCATCGGCATCAGCATCGGCATCTGCATCGGCATCGGCATCAGCATCAGCATCGGCGTCAGCATCTGCATCTGCATCGGCATCGGCATCCGCATCAGCGTCGGCATCCGCATCGGCATCCGCATCGGCATCCGCATCCGCGTCGGCATCCGCATCGGCATCCGCATCGGCATCCGCATCCGCGTCGGCATCCGCATCGGCATCAGCATCAGCATCTGCGTCGGCATCCGCATCTGCGTCGGCATCCGCATCGGCATCGGCATCGGCATCGGCATCGGCATCGGCATCCGCATCAGCATCAGCATCCGCATCCGCATCTGCGTCGGCATCGGCATCTGCATCCGCGTCAGCATCAGCATCAGCATCAGCATCCGCATCCGCATCAGCATCGGCATCTGCATCGGCATCTGCATCGGCATCCGCGTCGGCATCCGCGTCGGCATCAGCATCCGCATCGGCATCGGCATCAGCATCAGCATCGGCATCCGCATCGGCATCGGCATCGGCATCCGCATCGGCATCGGCATCGGCATCGGCATCAGCATCAGCATCAGCATCAGCATCGGCATCTGCATCGGCATCTGCATCCGCATCCGCGTCGGCATCAGCATCGGCATCAGCGTCGGCATCCGCATCAGCATCCGCGTCGGCATCAGCATCAGCATCCGCGTCGGCATCAGCATCTGCGTCGGCATCAGCATCTGCGTCGGCATCCGCATCAGCATCCGCGTCGGCATCAGCATCTGCGTCGGCATCAGCATCTGCGTCGGCATCCGCATCCGCATCAGCATCTGCATCCGCATCCGCATCCGCATCTGCGTCGGCATCGGCATCTGCATCCGCGTCAGCGTCGGCATCCGCGTCGGCATCTGCATCCGCATCGGCATCTGCATCCGCATCCGCATCTGCGTCGGCATCGGCATCTGCATCCGCGTCAGCATCGGCATCCGCATCCGCATCAGCATCCGCATCCGCATCGGCATCTGCATCCGCATCCGCATCGGCATCAGCATCTGCATCTGCATCTGCATCGGCATCCGCATCTGCATCGGCATCGGCATCGGCGTCAGCATCCGCATCGGCATCGGCATCCGCATCGGCATCTGCATCGGCATCCGCGTCGGCATCTGCATCGGCATCCGCATCGGCATCTGCATCCGCATCTGCATCCGCATCGGCATCGGCATCCGCATCGGCATCCGCGTCGGCATCCGCATCCGCATCGGCATCAGCGTCGGCATCCGCATCAGCATCCGCGTCGGCATCAGCATCTGCGTCGGCATCAGCATCTGCGTCGGCATCCGCATCCGCATCGGCATCGGCATCCGCATCGGCATCGGCATCGGCGTCAGCATCGGCATCAGCGTCGGCATCAGCATCTGCGTCGGCATCCGCATCAGCATCCGCATCGGCATCGGCATCTGCATCCGCATCGGCATCAGCATCAGCATCGGCATCCGCATCAGCATCAGCATCCGCATCCGCATCGGCATCAGCATCGGCGTCAGCGTCGGCATCGGCATCGGCGTCAGCATCGGCATCCGCATCCGCATCAGTATCCGCATCCGCATCGGCTTCTATTAAATCTGGAGCAACAACATTACTTGATGGCGATGTGTTATTTGAACTATCTGTCAGTGTTACAGAAACTGTTTCTCCATCAACCAATGGCTCTTCAAGTTCAACAACAAAATGACCCGTAGAATCTACAGTACCAGTACCAATCACATTACCATCTGCATCTTTTACTTCTACAATTGTTCCAGCTTCACCTTTACCCGTAATTTGACTACCTGTATCGTTGAATGCTAGATCGGTTGGTGCTTCTGGTGCTGTTGTATCTGGCGCAGTTGCTTCTGTTGGTTCAGATTCGTTGCCAGCTGGATCCGTTACTGCCGCTTCAATGGTTTCACCATTGGTTAACGGTTCTTCAAGTTCAACACTAAAATCACCATTGCTATCCACAGTTCCTGTACCAATCACGTTACCGCCTTGGTCTTTGATTTCTACCGTGGAGCCGGGCTCACCTTTACCCGTAATTTGACTACCTGTATCGTTGAATGCTAGATCGGTTGGTGCTTCTGGTGCTGTTGTATCTGGCGCAGTTGCTTCTGTTGGTTCAGATTCGTTGCCAGCAGGATCCGTTACTGTCGCTTCAATGGTTTCACCATTGGTTAACGGTTCTTCAAGCTCAACACTGAAATCACCAATGCTATCCACTGAGCCTGTACCAATCACGTTGCCGTCTTGGTCTTTGATTTCTACTGTGGAGCCTGGCTCACCTTTACCTGTAACTGTTGTACCGTCTTCTGATACCGCTACATCTGTTGGTGCTTCTGGTGCAAGTGTATCTAATCCACCTGTTACTTCTGTTGGCTGAGATGTGTTTCCTGCTGCATCTTTTGCTGTGACTTCTGCAATTTCGCCATTATCAATTGACGGACTGACTAGAACATTAAAATCACCATTCGAATCTGCAGTACCAGTACCAATCACATTACCATCTGCATCTTTTACTTCGACTGTTGCTCCAGGTTCAGTTCGACCGATCACGCTTGTGCCATCTTCGCTGACTGTTGCTTCTGGTGCTTCTGGTGCAATATTGTCATCAAGCGTAGCTGTGCCTGTGCCTGTGTTTCCAGCAGGGTCCGTTGCTTCTACGGTATATGCACCCTCTGGGGCTGGTGCTGGGACAGTCGCTGTGAAGGTGCCGTCTGGATTAACCGTCACTGGAACTGGATTACCCGCTGGATCTTTAATGACTACTGTTGCACCTGGTTCAGTTTTACCTGTTACAATCGCTGTGCCATCTTGATTTGGCGTCGCGACAACATCACTTACAACAGGGGCTGTTGTATCTGGCGCAGTTGCTTCTGTTGGTTCAGATTCATTACCAGCTGGATCCGTTACTGTCGCTTCAATGGTTTCACCATTGGTTAACGGTTCTTCAAGTTCAACACTAAAATCACCATTGC
>NZ_VOYU01000015.1:0-21604 GCF_013420135.1 Acinetobacter sp. YH12023 | reverse complement strand
ATTGCCAGTCCAAAAGATAAGCGTTTTTTGGTTGCCAATTTGATTAGCAGTGAAGACAGTTCAAAGCGTCAATTTCCAATGGTGCTCGCTCATCTGCTAGAAATCGATGATCCTTTCGATAATATTTTGTATGCACCATATCGTTATAAACAAACCTTAATTGACTTATATCAGCGTAACCGAGTGATGCGTTCTATTCGCGATCCCGATATTTTGCTCGATAAATTAGGCAAACTGAATAACGAAATCCAAGTGTTCGGAACAGAAGAAACCTCTTCTTTTTATGAGCACCATACGTTGCATTCATTTGCACGTTTATTGAATTTTACGCCTTATCAGTTGGCGCAAAGCATGATTGGTCTCGGTTTGCTGCTACAACCGATTATTCATCAGGGCACGTCTCGGTTGAATAAAGTGTTGATCTTACCGATCAATAATATTAGTTACTGCTATGAAATCGCGGCTTTTTGGGTCAATTTAATTAGTCGTTTTGTCGAAAACCAAGATGCTGAGTTACTCATTGGCATCCTACACAGTGATTCACCTGTTTTACTATTTGGTTTTCAAGGTGCTGATATTACTGCACTCAATGATGTTTTTACCCAAAATATGCAAAGTGATCATTGGGTTTCCCTGATCGATGCCAGTTGGATTGATCCTTATCTTGAACAAAATGCAGGCTTAGCCGTATTGGAACAGTCTTTGAGTGAGCGTCAGATCAGCCTTATTCATGGCATTAAACTTTTTAGACAGACTTTTATAGAAGAATAATGATGCAAAGAATCTTACCAATGTTGCCCAAATTTCTTGCGAGTGTGTGCATTTTAGGTTGTTCGACTTTGCTTTGGGCAGAGCCTATTGTGATTGAAGGCGCTGTACCGAATGAAGCAACCAAGCAAGAAATATTAAATAAAGCCTATTTGACCTATGGTCAGGCAAATGTGGTTGATAAAATTCAGGTTCGAGCGGTTACTGCACCCAATGGTTGGGGCAATAGCGTAAGCCAAATGATTAATGATGACTTAAAAAAAGTAAAACAGGGAAAACTCTCTGTTCGCGGAACGCAAGTCGATTTAAGTGGCAAGATGTCGAATCAAAACGATATCCAACCCACGACCACCAAGTTTCAGTCTTTGGTCACAGCACCTTTTCGTTTCAATGCACAGCTTTCTGTCAATCAGGCTGAACAGGCAATTATTAATGCGGCTTTACGTAATCGTATTATTGAATTTGAATCTGGAAGCGCGATTTTAGCACCATCTGGGGTACAGATCTTAGATGAAATGGTTATCGCACTGAACCGCGTCGGTGGGAAAAAAGTACGAATTATTGGTCACACAGACAGCTCGGGGAATCCTGAGAAAAACTTAAGTTTAAGCCAAGATCGTGCTAATGCAGTTAAAAACTACCTGATTTCAAAAAATATTGCAGCGGCGAACTTAAGTACTGAAGGGATGGGATCAAATAAGCCTGTAGCAGACAATGCTACGCCTGAAGGTCGTAAGAAAAACCGTCGTATTGAGTTTGAAGTACTGTAACTATGTTAACTTAACTACAACGGCTAATACTATGAATGAACCCAGTGTATCTAGACTGGGTTTTTTTATGCTAATTGACTCAGTCAATTATTTGATAACTGAAAACGACATTTTTTAAAGCAGCAGTGTTATAACTAAATAAGACTATATTTTGAATAGGGCTAAAGCTTTAATTTTTGCATTTTATACCACTAAAGCATTCATATTTTGAGCAATAAAACAGTGGATTCTAAAATCAATTAAGGTTAAAACATAAGAATCAGTTTTGGATATGCGTTTCATATCTACTGCTTTCAACCTTGCCGATGAAGAATAATCACTTTTGACATGGTGCAAAGTTTTAAAAAATCTGCAGGACAGTGCGGAAAAACAACAACTCAATATGGATGAATGTGGGAGCAAAGAATGCTTGGTAATATGATGTTTAAACCGCTTTTGATTAGTAGCATGATTGAACATGCAGGTCGCTATCATGCGGATAGTTTAGTAATTTCAAAAAATACAGACACGACGATTACGAAAACCACTTGGGGTGATGTCCATAAAAATTCAAAACGATTTGCTAATGTTCTTGCTTCACTCGGTTTAAATTTAGGAGATCGTGTTGCGACCATCGCTTGGAATAACCATCGTCACTTAGAGTCTTGGTACGCTATTTCAGGTAGTGGTTATGTATGTCACACCATTAATCCGCGTTTATTTCCAGAACAATTAATTTTTATCATCAATGATGCCGCAGACCGCGTCATGTTATTTGATAAAACCTTTTTGCCTTTAATCAAAGCAGTAAAACCATTATTAAAATCTGTTGAACATTTTATTTGTTTAGATGGACCAGATGCAGCGATTGTTGAAGCGGTGCCCGATGTGAAGTTTTATGATGAACTTATCGCGGGGCAATCTGCAGACTATACATGGCCAGAATTAGATGAATTATCGGCTAGTTCGTTATGTTATACCTCGGGTACCACAGGCAATCCGAAAGGCGTGTTGTATAGTCATCGTTCAACAGTCTTACACAGTTATGCGATTTGTATGCCGGATTCATTAAATATCTCAGCGCGAGATATTATGATGCCTGTTGTGCCGATGTTCCATGTCAACGCATGGGGTACGCCATATGCTGCGGCAATGGTGGGATGTACTTTAGTGCTGCCAGGCCCAGGTTTAGATGGAGCAAGCCTGACGCAAATGATTGATGACTATAAAGTATCCGTTGCATTGGGTGTTCCAACGATTTGGCAGGGATTAATCAATGCTGCGCAGCAAGCGGGCAGTCAGCTCCAAAGTTTAGTGCGTAATGTGGTGGGTGGATCTGCTTGCCCACCTGCGATGTTAAAAGTGTTTAAAGAACAATTTAACTGTGAAACGATTCATGCTTGGGGAATGACCGAAACCAGTCCATTAGGTTCTTCAAACCAGTTTAAAGCCAAACATTTGTTATTATCTGAAGAAGAACAATTACAAGTACGATTATCACAAGGTCGTCCACCATTTGGGGTCGATTTACGTATTACCGATGAAGAAAACGGTACACACGAAGTTGCACGTGATGGCGAAACGACGGGTAATTTACAGATCCAAGGGCATTGGATTATTGGCAATTACTTTGGCAAAACAGAGTCTGCATTAACCTCAGATGGTTGGTTTGATACCGGGGATATTGCAACCCTGAATGAGGATGGTTTCTTAAAAATTAGTGACCGTTCAAAAGATTTGATCAAATCGGGCGGTGAATGGATTTCTTCTGTTGAGTTAGAAAATTTAGCTATGGGACATCCTAAAATTGCAATGGCGGCAGTGATTGCAGCGACCCATCCGAAATGGGATGAGCGTCCTGTTTTGATTGCAATTAAAAAGCCAGATGTCGATTTATCTGATACAGAAATTTTGGATTATTATGCAGATAAAGTTGCTAAATGGCAGGTGCCAGATAAAGTGATTTTTGTGGATGCTATTCCTTTGAGCGGAACAGGTAAAATGCTGAAAAAAGATCTACGTGAGCAATTTGGTGCTGTATTACTAGATAGCTAACTTAATATAAGTCACTAACTAAATATTAGTAAAGAGTAAAACGCAAAGGTAACATGCCTTTGCGTTTTTTTATAAAAACTTAAATTTTGATAAATACCATATGCTTAATATGAGGTTTTTAAATAAATTTTTTTCAACGAATCCATAACCAAGTTCAATGAATAATCTAGCCGTGTTGGGTCGCATTCAATTCAATAAAAGCGTAAATTGATGAGGCATCCACCGTTAAACCACCTTTCTTATGTTTCCAGTTTGGATCTTATTCACTTTAATGGCTGCTTTTATGCAGTCATGGCGCAATGCATTTCAAAAACAACTCAGTACTACTGTTGATGTGTATGGTGTCACCCTTGCTCGGTTTATTTTTGGACTCCCATTTGCCTGCATTTATTTATTTGTGCTGTACCAACAACAGCCTGTGACTCAGGTGACCACATTTACACCTATGTTTTGGATCTATGTGGTGATTGCAGGACTAAGTCAAATTTTAGCGACGATTTTAATGGTCTTGCTTTTTAAGCAAAAGAATTATGCCATCGGTGTCGGTTTAGCGAAAAGTGAAGCCATATTTGCGGCCATTGTTGGGGTGATTTTCTTAAGTGAACATTTAACTTTATTTGGTTGGATTGGTGTTTTGGTTGGTGGCATAGCCGTTTTTCTTTTAAGCAAAGGTTCTCAACGACAAAAGTTATCTTTGCCAACGTTATGCATCGGTGTAGGGAGTGGATTAAGTTTTGCTATTACCTCTTTATTGGTTCGTGAAGCCAGTTTAGAGCTAAGTGATTTACCGACTTTGCATCGTGCGGCGTGGGTATTGTTGAGTGTAATTGGCTTTCAATGTGTGATTATGCTGCTCTACCTCAGTCTATTTAGCCGCAAAACGCTCATTGCCATGTGGGATAGAGTCGGTCTAACATTTCGCGTTAGTGTCTGTAGCTTTCTAGCATCCTTGGGCTGGTTTACTGCTATGAGTATGCAAACGGTTGCGATTGTCAAAACCCTAGGTCAAATCGAAATCTTATTTAGCCTCTTAATCTCTGCATATTTCTTTAAGGAAAAACTCGTAAGAACCGATCATTGGGGATTAGCCCTTGTGGTGATTGCGGCCATTATGGTGATTTGGGCTTAATGTGTGCGTTAAACAGTCATGAAGGCAAATAAAGGCCGAATTTAAGTCAGTTTTTCGAATATATTTTTAATTAAAATATGGGAAAAATTAATGTTTACTAAGATATTTATCATGGAATTGTTTATGATTTAAAAGATGATTAAACTTTGAACATGATTGAAAATGCTCAAATTGTTCAATCTATATATTTATTTTTCTAATTTTAGCGTTAAATTTATTTTAATTATTTTTATTTATATTGCCAAAATAAACAATGTATTGATGGGAGGGCTTAAATTTGGAAATACTCATACAAACATTATCCTTCCCAGCATTGTTAACGATTTTAGCTTCGGCTTTAGGCTGTGGATTGCTCATCGGTTTGGAGCGTCAACGTAACAACAATTTGGACAGTGAACAGAGCTTTGCCGGTTTACGCTCATTTACCATTTGTGCGCTGTTTGGAGCATTGTGTTTTTTAATCCATTTAGCTGTTGGTGTACTCGGTGCAATTGTCGTCAGCATGTTTAGCTATTATGGATTAAGCCAACAAAAACAAGATATTGGCACAACTACTGAACTTGCTTTTGTTATGACTTATTTAATCGGCGCCGCTTGTGTTTTTAATATTCCACTGGCTGCGTGTTTGGCTGTGGTGTTGACCCTCATATTAGTTGGAAAAAAAGGCTTACATCATTTTGCAGCACATTGGATCAAAGACTATGAGTTAAGAGATGGTGTATTTTTACTGGCATTGATCCTAATTGCCTTACCTTTAACTCCAAATCAAGCCTATTGGGGTTCAGTATTAAATCCCTATGTGATTTTAAAATTACTGATATTGATCTTGGTGGTGCAGTCATTAGCGCACATCGCCAAGCGGCTTCTATCTTCTGATAAAGCCATTATTTTATCGGCCTTGGCATCAGGTTTTGTGTCGAGCACAGCAACAATCGCAAGCTTAGGCATGGAAGTACGAGCAGGAAAAGCCAGTGCCAAAAGTAATGCAGGGGCAGGACTTTTTTCATGTGTTGCGACATTGGTTCAACTTTTGATCATTGTCCTTGGGGTGAGTTTTGCCTGGTTTAAAATATTAGTTATACCAAGTATCGTCGGAATATTGATATTGGTCCTTGCTGCGCTATATCTGATTTATGGCTCATCTAAAGTTCACCTTAATAATGACTCCAAACCGGAAATGCTTCGTGTAGAGGCAAATGAACCAGTGCCGTTAGAAAATACCGATAGTCGAATGTTTAGCTTAAAACAGGCGGCAATCATTGCCATCACGCTTACTTTGATCCAAGCACTTGTTTATGGATTAAATCTCGCTTTAGGTGATAAAGGTTTAATTTTAGGGACATTATTTGCATCACTCTTTGAAGTCCATGCAGCTATGGCAACCGTTGTGATGCAAGGTAATATCGATAATTTGACACTGGTTTATGCTGTGGTGATTGGATTATCAGCCCATGCAATTTCAAAATGTGTGAATGCATTTCTCACAGGTGGCTGGAAATATTTTCTATATTTTGCACCAATACAGTTACTTCATATGCTGTGCCTAATCGCGGTTTTGTTATTCAGTTTAAGATAAATGAGCCAAGTGACTGCTTCATATTATTCATGGCGCAATTGCATTAATTTGGCTTTTATTTGTGGCCAGCTGGTTGAAATCCAACATACAAGCGAACCTAACGTCACCAAAATGGCACCATGCCAAAAACTTAAACTCAGTGGCGTCTGTAAAATAAACATTGAAATAACCGAAGAAAAAATCGGACAAAAATACGATAAAGTCACCAATATCGTAATATTGCCTCTAATAATACCTACATTCCAAGCCGCATAGCCCAATGCAGTCACGATGGACACGATTAACATATACATACCGGTATGTAAGTCTACGGTAGGCATTCGCGGAATACCGTGAAATATCAACATTTTTAGCCATAGCATAATCGTGATCACGACGAAAAAGAATGAAATAGGGTTATGTCCAAGACTGTATTTACGTGTAATCACACAGTAGAGTGACCATAAACTCGCGCCCATAAAAGCAAGAAAATAGCTTAATGGATTGGACTGAATGTTGGTAAAGACTGTAGACCAGTTAAAACTTCCGTTAACAGTTTGGATTAAAATAATGCCGCCCAAACTAATGGCTAAACCAATGATTACGAAAAAGTTAAATTTTAATTCTTTAAATAATATTAACGCGGCAATTGTCAGACTCGGCCATAAATAATTGACTAAACTGATTTCAATCGCTTGTTGAGCAGTTTGAGCCAAAGCAATGGCATACGAAAAACACAACTCATAAATCACAAATAGAATAGTGGCGTATATCAAAAATTGGCGGGGAACCAGTTTAAGGTTTGGAATTTTAAATAAGAGCAATAGAATAATTGCACTCAATGTATACATAAAGAGCACTGCAAGATCAGGGCCAATACTGAAACTAATTTTCTTAAGTAAACCAACAATAGAAGACCATTGTAAGATTGCACTGAATCCAATCAGCGTTGCAAGATTTTTGGACATGATTGCTCGAAGATTTCGCAAATGGCGAATGAATTTTTAATTTTTATTATAGTCTTTATTCAGTCGTTTAGTATAAGCGTGAAATTATCAAACTCTATTTAATTAAAAAGATTTAGAGCTCGTCGTACGTCAAGAGCAGCATGGCGATGAACTAGGTTTAGGTTCTGGCTTATTAACACACGATTTAAAACTTGGACAATGTATTCATGCCTATATTCGTGCGAATCCAAATTTTCACTTAGCAGAGGGCGTTAAGTCGGCAATTATGATTGGCAATGGCTCAGGAATGGCGGGTTTGCTTTCACATCTTAAGCAACGTGTCGCAAAAGAGCACTATCAAAACTGGTTAATTTATGGTGAGCATCAACAAGATTTCGAGGCAATTTTTGCTGATGAACTGCATGAATTACAAAACCAAGGTAAAATTTCAGAAATCGATCGGGTATTTTCTCGTGATGGATTTGCTGAAAAGTATGTGCAAGATGTCCTAGTTGTAAAAAAATCTGAATTGTTTGATTGGCTAGAGCAAGGGGCTTGTCTCTATATCTGCGGCAGTTTGAATATGGCCAAAGCGGTAGATGCCACTTTGCAAGAGATACTGGGCATTGAACAACTGCATACACTGCGTAAAGCAGGTCGTTACCGCCGTGATGTGTATTAAATAATTGATGTCTACTGAAGAAGTAAATAATGATGCAGTTCGTAATGAGATGGATCGATAGTTTAAAAAGGAACAATAATGGATAAATTTGTAATTAGAGTTTATCACGATTATAAAAGGCTAATTATAGCTATTTTTTTTATTATTGAGTTTTTGATTTTTTTAATAAAGTATTACTTTTTTGGGATAGGTTTCTGGAGTTTTATTGGTGCAGTAGTTTTTTTTATTATCTTTGTTGATCTAATTTATAATGGGAGTTATTTGTTGATCGGGAAGATAAAAAAAGAAAGTGAAGTTTATGAATATTATATTAGGTTTATCTATATTTTTGTAATTTATTTATTTTCAATATATTGCATTGTTGAGTGAAGAGTAAAATTTAAAAATTATGAGTAAATATTTTTTTTAATATTTTGTAGAGTTTTGCTCGTTTATGGCTCTATTGCATAAAGATTCTTAAGACAGACCACCATAAGTCACTAAAACTTATGTAACTTACTTGGATGTGAGGTGGGCCTAATCAAAATCTTTTGTCTTCTCCAAAGCGTGGATTAATCAATTGCTAGCCAATCTTATTGTTTGAATCTTTTATTTGGAACTGAGTGAAAAATGACTTATGAATATAAATTAATTTTCAGAGTTAAGTGTGTTGATTTTACAAAGATATTTGATCATGATGCTTTAAATTTATGTATATTTAAGTATAGTTATACCATTAAAAAATCAATGAGAATGCATATTTTTTTAAATTCCTTACTTACGATGTATTGTTCAATTTCAATATTTATGGTCATTTTTATATATTTTTTATCTAATTGGCAAATATGGGAAAAACATTTTACATCCATCGGCTTAATATCATTTTTAATACTGGCAATTTGTTTTTACTTTAAATATAACGAAAAATTGAATGATGGTAATATTTTATTCAAGCAGTTGCCAATGAAAGTACAACTACCAATAAGAACTTCAACTATATTATTTTTAAACCTAAATTTGGGTTTTATCTTATTTATATTGGCAGTGCTTACGATAGTAATTATAGCTAATATATGGTTTTTTACACTTTGTATTTTTATTATTTGGAATGCAATAATTTGTCATCCTCATATTTGGTTTGTAGATTCAATTGATTTAAAACAAGATATAAAGAATAAAACAATTGAATTTGAGAGTCTAAGACAGGATAAAGGTGATTTTGAATATTTTAATGATGGTTTCACATATACTATAATTGGGCCTGAAATAAGCACAAAAACTATATTATGGAAAGATATTCAAAGTATAGATGTCGTACGCCAAAATATTGGAACCATTGATGAGATTCAACTCTATATATTGTGTTCAAATACAATCATTTATATTACCGAAAATACACAGGGTTATTACTATTTCATTGATCAACTGCATCAGAATTTTCCAGAAATAGATGAAATTTGGCAAATTTCAATCATTGCAGATGATTCAGGGCAACCATTCAATATTTTAAAAAAAGGCAATGGTCATTGATATGAAAAGTTATTTAGCCGTCTACGATATTGGCGTATAATTTGCTTGCTTCTACCTAATTTTTTACTGTTTGATATAACAAATTAGGAAGTTGAAGTGACTACAGGCTACTTACGCGGGCAAGACTTAATTGACCAGATCCAACAACAGGATTATTCCAGAGACCTAATTGGATATCATGGCGATGTACCTCAAGTCGTATGGCCTAATCAGGCACGTATCGCAGTGCAGTTTGTGTTGAACTATGAAGAGGGTGGAGAAAACCATATCGAACATGGGGATGCAGGATCAGAACAATTCTTATCCGATATTATTGGAGCGGCCAGTTTTCCTGCCAAACACATGTCGATGGACTCGATGTATGAATATGGCTCCAGAGCCGGTTTTTGGCGGATTCATGAAGAATTTAAAAAACGTGATTTACCCATGACGATCTTTGGCGTTGGTATGGCTCTAGCGCGCAATCCTTATATCGTCGATGCGATCAAACAAGCCAACTATGATGTCGTTTCACATGGTCAACGCTGGTTACATTATCAGGATATGCCGATAGAGCTAGAACGTCAGCACATGGATCAAGCGATTAGTGTGCTTGAAGCTTTATTTGGAAGGACGCCTATTGGCTGGTACACAGGGCGTGACAGTCCCAACACACGTCAGCTATTGGCTGAATTTCCGCAAATTAAATATGACTGCGATCACTATGGTGATGACCTGCCTTTTTGGAGTCATTTGACGAATGAAAGTGGTCAAACCCGTCCACATTTAATTATTCCTTATACACTCGAAAGCAATGATATGAAGTTTTGTTCACCGGGTGGTTTCAACAGTGGTGAACAATTTTATCAATACCTTAAAGACGCTTTTGATGTGCTATATGCAGAAGGTGAAAGCGCGCCAAAAATGTTATCGATTGGGATGCATTGTCGTATTTTAGGGCGACCAGGCCGTTTTAAAGCACTACAACGATTCTTAGATTATGTGCAATCACATGAAAAAGTCTGGATCTGTCGCCGTGGTGATATCGCGGAACATTGGTATACACATCATGCAGTCTAATAAAAAAATATTTGGATAAAGAGGAGCTTAGCTCCTCTTTTTTAGGCCTGAACTTAGGTAACTGACATCATAGACCTAGGTTGGCATTGATATTGCAGAACTAAATTTGAACAATCATTCAATAATTTTAGGCGATTTTATAGTGCAACTTGTTGAATTTAATCAAGCATCCGAAGCAGATGTAAAAACTTTTTTAAAGCACTGTGTGCAAATTGAAGGCTGGGCAGAACACATTGTGGCGCAGCGCCCTTATACCTCTGTCACGCAAATCACAGAGCAAGCACTAAAAGCTGCAAATGCTTGGACTTGGGATGAAATCAAAAATGCTCTAGATAACCATCCACGGATTGGTGAAAAAAAGGCACAGGCTGAATTAAGTAGTGTGGAACAACAATTTTCTAATCGAGAACAGTCTGAAATTTCAGCAGATGAAGAAACTCAATTTGCATTGCTCAAAGGCAATATCGCGTATGAGAAAAAGTACGGATATCTCTTTTTAATCAAAGCCTCTGGCCTCAGTAGTGAAGATGTACTACAGGCACTGCAATATCGATTATTGAATGATCCTGAAACTGAAAAACGAATTGTTCATCATCAATTGGCTGAAATTGCCTTATTAAGATTAAAACAGGAGCTTAGCACATGATTAGCTCACATATTTTAGATACCAATCTAGGCAAACCCGCAGCGAATGTCAGAATTCAATTATTTAATGCGGAAGGTAAGTTGTTGGGTTCTGCCCAAACCAATGCTGATGGTCGCGTTAATGATTTTGCGTTGAAGAACTTTATAGCAGGGGCTTATAGCCTTGAATTTGCGACAGCTGAATATTTTCAAACTTTAAATACAGAAACCTTTTTTCCAAAAGCTGTGATTCATTTTTATGTAAAAGATGCCTCGCAGCATTTTCATATTCCTTTACTCATTAGCCCATTTGCATATTCAACGTATCGTGGCAGCTAAGAGCAAAGTTAAAAAATAGGGGATATAAAAATGACAGAACAAGATAAAACAGTTTCACCAGAACATGAATATTTAGGCGCAGGGAAAAGCCTTGCCTATGGACTACAGCATGTATTAACCATGTATGGCGGTATTATCGCTCCGCCATTGATTATTGGTACAGCCGCGGGACTTGAACCTGCGCAGATCGGTTTATTGATTGCGGCGGCGCTTTTTGTCGGTGGCTTGGCGACCATCCTACAAACCGTAGGTGTGAAATATATCGGTGCAAAATTACCCTTAGTTCAAGGTGTTTCATTTGCAGGTGTGGCGACGATGATTGCCATAATAACCGCAGGCGGTGGGCTTTCTGCTGTTTATGGTGCGGTGATTGTTGCATCATTGATTGGCTTTTTTCTAGCTCCATATTTTTCAAAAATTATTCGTTTTTTCCCACCGATTGTGACTGGCTGTGTGATCACTGTGATTGGTCTTTCATTGCTGCCTGTCGCGGTACGCTGGATGATGGGGGGCAATAATAAAGCACCAGACTGGGGAAGTGCTGAGAACATCAGTTTGGCATTTTTAACTTTGGGTATTGTGATTGCGTTGAATTTAACCCGTAATGCAACCATTCGACGTTTATCTATTTTGTTAGCCATCGTCTTCGGTACAGTGCTCGCTTATGCCTTTGGCTTTGGCGATTTTTCTAAAGTTGCAAATGGTAACTGGATTCAATTTCCAAGCTTCTTTGCTTTCGGTATGCCAACTTTTGAGTTAAGTGCCATTATTGCCATGCTGATTGTGACTTTAGTGATTATGACTGAAACGACGGCAGACATTATTGCTGTCGGTGAAATTGTTGGTACTAAAGTAGATGCTGAGCGTATTACCAATGGCTTACGTGCAGATATGCTATCTAGTGCAGCAGCACCAATCTTCGGTTCATTCATGCAAAGTGCTTTTGCTCAAAATGTCGGTTTAGTAGCGATTACAGGCGTGAAAAGTCGCTTTGTTGTCGCAGCGGGTGGAATGATTTTAGTCGTATTAGGCGTTCTGCCAATTATGGGGCGACTGATTGCAGCGATTCCTGTCCCTGTCTTAGGCGGTGCTGGTTTAGTTTTGTTTGGAACGGTCGCGGCTAGTGGTATTCGTACCTTGGCGAAAATTGACTATAACGAGCAAAAGAACCTCATCATTGTTGCGACTGCGATTGCAGCAGGGATGATTCCAATTATCGATCATTCGTTCTATGCAAACTTCCCGAAATGGGTGCAAACACTCTTTCATTCAGGCATTAGTTCGACTTGTTTGATGGCGATTATTTTAAATATTGTGTTCAATCATCTGAATTTATTTAAAAATAAAGAAGTGACTATGAGCAAAGATCAGGTTAAAAAACCAAGCATGGCGATAGATGTGCAACATTAATCATGGCAGGTTTTAAGTCTTAAACCTCATGATGATTCATAAAATAAAAACTTTATAGTTTAAAAAAGCCCTCGAAGTAGAGGGCTTTTTTATTGCGATATTTTTTAATTAAACTATATCAATAGGTTAAATAAAGAATGTATTAACAGATGGTTAAGTGATTTTTAGTCTGTTGAACTCTAAGTATTTAAGCTAAAAATACATTAATTTGAAATGTGAATAGGCGTTGGGAACTGAAACACATCACAATTATGCCCAGCGCCAATACGATCGATGACGGCAAAGCTACTCGGTGCTTCGAGTGTTAGGAGAGGATGATGCCATGTTCCTGCACGATAATTGACTCCTTGGCTACCATCAGTAATGAAAGCATATAGCTGTGTAAGATCGGGACTGTAATCATCTAACGCAGGTGCAACAACCACTAAAAAAGCCTGTGCTTGCATTGGAATAAAAGCTTGCGAGCCGTTGGGATGCCGCTCTAACATCGAAATCGTAAAAGGCAACTCAGTCGTTTTGATATTTCTGAAGATGCTAATTCCAGCAACCGCATCACCTGAAATTTCTGCTTCCACGAGCGCATGATATCGCTCTGTATGTGCGTCATTGATGTGGAAAAAATCATGTCCAGTTGTACAAATAACCTCACCAAAAGGCGCAAAGCCTTCAATACTTAGAGCTTGTAATTTTATGCTGTGTGTCATGTTTAGATATCTTATAGGGCATTTAATTAAAAAAATTGAAACAATACAAATAGGAAGCCCGAAGGCTTCCTATTTGATTAACACTGCAATTAAAGATGTATTTTTCCCCATAACCGTATGCGACTAATGCCCCCGTCAGGAATCATATTGATGCGGATATGCGATATTTTTTCATGCTTTAAAATCTCACTGACAAAGCTATGAATATGATCCATCTGCATGTCTTGTGCATCGAGTAAAAACGGCCAGAACATACTTTGCGGAATCAGTTGAGGGTCAGTGGTATCTTCTACATAAATCGCTTGTATGGAAACCTGCGCAGGGAAGTTGCCTTTAAAATGGGCAGTATCAATATCAATTTTCTCTATTGCACCAGATTGGCCCAAAGCCAAAATGCACCAGTCAAAACCTGGTGCACGGCGACGTTTAGTTTCCCAACCATCTCCCATATTGATGCCGCGACCAGGGTTAATTAAGTTTCGTGGATGTCCAAAGTGAGCATCACTATAAGCAATAACACGTCCACCATTTTCTAGTGCAACGAGGTCTAATGTGCTCGTACTGTCTTGAATTTGAACCTGAACTTCACCATAGACTTTAAATCGTGCAATACCGCCGTCTGGATATATATTTAAACGCACATGGGTAAAAACCTGATCAGTTGAGACCTTCAATATATGGTGTTGGCTCGGGCCCAATACGGTATTGCCTAAGATATTGACCCATGCTGCCTGTGCTAGTTCACCACTCGGTGCAAAGCAGGCTTCAACTGATGCGGAAGCTGGATAATTCCCTGTAAAGAATGTTGTATCAATATCTAAGGCTTGAATTCGACCAGCGACACCGAGTTGGATAATTGCCCAATCATAACCTGCATGGCGTTTACGACGGGTTTCCCAACCATCCATCCATTTGCCATGATCATCAAATTTATCTTCGACAAAGATAGGTGCATTAAATTGCAGCATGCGTTTTGCTTCTGCAAAAAAATCATCTGAACATTCAAGTATTTTTGCACCAATACGGTCATCTGCTAAATTTGTAAGTGTCTGTAATTGTGCAGGAATATCAAAACTTGGTGCGAGTAAAGTCGCCATATATAAAATCCATTCACTATTTTCATTTAAAACATATGCATTTTGTTTTTAGTGTTAAAAATTTAACATTTGATAAAAACTAGCATTTACACGTGTTTAGAAGCACAGCCTGTGCCAACTTTAGAATTTTTTATTGTTTGTTTGAAAAAATGGCATGCTTTTCGCTTTTTAGGAGAAAGATATTTAAAAAAACACAGGGGAGTTATAGATGGACATTACAATTATTGGTGCAGGTATGGCGGGCCTAACGACTGGGATCGCTTTGAAAAAATTTGGACACCAAGTAACCATCTATGAACAGGCAGAACAAATTTTACCTGTTGGAGCCGCCATTTCTTTATGGTCTAACGGTGTCAAATGTTTGAACTATTTGGGGCTAACCGAACAAGTCGAAAAGCTCGGTGGCAAGATGGATCATTTAGCCTATATCGATGGCTTAACGGGCGATGTTATGACGCAGTTTAGTCTGTTTCCTTTAATCGAAGAAGTTGGACAGCGACCTTATCCCGTTTCACGTGCTGACTTACAAAATATGCTTATGGATGAATTTGGTCGTGAGAATATTCATCTAGGCAAAAAAATGGTGAGCTTCTCAGAACAAGATGATCAAGTGATCACACATTTTGCTGACGGAAGTGAGGTTCTGGCTGATTTATTGGTTGGCGCCGATGGCACACATTCATTGACACGGGCGTATGTATTGGGGGAACAAGTTGAGCGCCGCTATGCAGGTTATGTCAATTGGAACGGTTTAGTCGATATTTCAGAAGAATTTGCTGCGGCAGATCAATGGACGACATTTGTAGGTGAAGGTAAACGCGTTTCGCTGATGCCCGTTGCCGACAACCGATTCTATTTCTTCTTTGATGTACCTTTGGCAGTAGGCTTAGAAAATGACCGCACACAATATAAGGCCTTATTTAAAGAATACTTTAAGGGCTGGTGTGAACCGGTGCAAAAGCTAATTGATGCTGTAGATGCCCAAAAAACCAATCGGGTAGAAATTCATGATATTGAACCTTTTGCAGATTTCTACAAAGGTCGCGTGGTGATTGTGGGTGATGCAGCACACAGTACAACGCCGGATATTGGACAAGGCGGCTGCCAAGCAATGGAAGATGCAATTTATTTAGCTCGTTCTTTGCAAATCAATACTTTGGGCTTACAAGATTCATTGCATCGTTATCAAAATAAACGTAATGAGCGTGCCAATGAATTGGTTCTGCGAGCGCGTAAGCGCTGTGATGTGACCCATATGAAAGATGAAAGTGTGACGCGTGAATGGTATGCAGAACTGCGTAAGGAACAAGGCAATCATATTATGAAAGGTATTATTAGTAATATTGTAGGTAATCCATTGGATTAAAAAAATAAACTAATAAAACTTTAGCTTTCAGCAACCAGTACGGTTTATTTGTACTGGCTTTTTTTATGAAAGTTTTGCGACCCCAAAACTTAAATAATGGTTTAGGGGTTCAAAGATTTTAAATTGATCTTAATTTCTTCCATTTTTTCCACCAAAAGATTAATCATGATCTGAGAAATTCGAGAGGTTTGGCGCTTCGATGCGACACATAAAGCGATGGTCAAACTGTGTAAACCTTTTTCGCGGATCGGTTTAAAAATAATCTTATTATTCTCCAGTAGTGGTAAAGCATCCATATATGACATCAAACTGATGCCTAATTGCTGTTGAACCAATGACAATATCATTCTAATGTCATTACATTCGATCTTTTGAATCGGACTAAACTTATGATGTTTATATAAAGTCTGTACATATTCACTAATAATGAGTGGATCACTCGGCAAAATATGCCGTTCATTTAACGTATCTGAAAGATAAATTTTATCCATCCCACCCAAGGTATGATGCGGCGACATCACAAAGCCCAACGGAATTTCTATAAAGGATAAAATCTCTAATTGGCTATGGCTTTTGGGATTTAAAATAATGCCAAAATCTAATTCTGCATCGACGATTTTTCTGGAAATATCTTCACTGCTATTCATGCTGATGTTGAGGTTGATCCACGGATAAGTTTCAGCCATCTTTTGAATGCAGTCGACGACAAAACTGTCATTTAAAGCCGCAATAAAGCCCATTTCAATGTTTCCACGGTTTAAACCTTGGATTTCATCAAATCGAATACGCGTCAGCTGATATTCTTTTTGCCATTTTAATAAATCGGCATACAGTAATTCACCCGCAAGCGTCAGTTTTAAGCCCTGAGGGAGTCGTTCAAATAGGGCAACCCCCAGTTCATCCTCTGCCAAAACGATTTGTCGATGTACTGCCGAGACTGAAATAAAAAGTTGTTCAGCAGCTTTGCGTAGACTCCCAGTCCGTGCAACCGCCATAAAATATTCAGAAAATCTAGAAAAGGTAATCGACATACAGGCTTCAATCTCTATCGCGTCATCAGCGAATCATAATTTTATGTATTTTAAGCGATATTCATGCCAGCTTTATCAAATCAAGCAGTAATTAACGCTTAATGTTCTAAAAAACAGAACAATCTATGCAAATCATTCTAATAGACAGAAATGTGTTTAGAATTTAATTTCTACTTAGAAAATAAGGATTTAGCAAAATTTCAATGACGCTAAATGCTGAAGAAATATTGAAAATGTCGAGATGAACTATGAATGCCATTCCAGTACTCAATTTATTTATCCAACCTCAGTGCAGTACATTTGATGCTAACGACTGGAATATTTTGGCGCAGCATTGGTATCCCGTTGCACGTGTAGAAGATGTTTCGATTGAACCGCAACAAGTGCAATTACTCGATGTAAAAATGGCGTTATATCAAACTGAAAGTGGAAAAATTCATTTGGTTCGTGATATCTGTCCACATCGAGGGGTGCCATTAACTAAAGGCTGGGTCAAGGGTGAAGACATTATTTGTCCATATCATGGTTTACATTATAACGGCGCAGGAAAGTGTGTAAAAATTCCTGCACAGCCTGAGCTGACACAAATTTCAGAGCGTTTTTCATTAACTAAATTTCCAGTTGTATTGAAATATGGATTGGTGTGGACCAGTTTATTTAACCGAGACGAATCTACGGCCAATTTTCCAGATTTAGACACGTGGGATACCGAGCAGCACCAATCTATATTGCCACCTTATGTAAATATTGGAGGTTCAAGTGGACGTCAGCTCGAAGGCTTTATTGATGTAGCACATTTCGCATGGGTGCATCATGAAAGCTTTGCAGACCGTGAAAACCAAAAAGTGCAAAAATATTCGACAGTGCGTACAGACTATGGACTACATACAGAATATCTCAGTGATGTGAGTAATTATCCGCATGGCTTACAACATTTAGCGCCAGAAGATTTTTTATGGAAAAGAACATTTGATGTCTATCCGCCATTTTCAGCAATTTTAACCATTGATTTTCCTGAAAATGGGGTGTTGAAAATCTTAAATGCCTGTTGCCCTGTATCGCATAATAAAACCCGTTTATTTGTGCCTTTAACTCGTAATTTTGATACCACAGGAGATTTACAAGCGGTCTATGATTTTAATGCACAAATTTTTGCTGAAGATCAGGACATGGTGGAAAGTCAAAAACCTGAGGAATTGCCACTGGATATCAGTATGGAGGCGCATTTCGAAGCAGATCGCTCATCCACAACCTATCGTCGCATATTAGCCGAATGGGGGCTAAGCAAACGTTATACCGTTTAAATTTTATATTCGAATAATTTTATATTTGAAGTATTCATGCAAAAAAGCGACTCAATCGAGTCGCTTTTTGAATTTGTAGGCTAAGGATTAGTTTACACGTATCCATGTTTGGCTGCGTCCAAGCGCAGATACACCAATATAGCCACGACCATTTAAGGTCTTACCGTCATTCGACATTTTGGCATTGAAGCTATAGGTTTTACCATTTTTCGGGTCAGTAATTTTACCGCCATCATAGGTATTTTTACCGGTATTTTTCAAACCATTCACGATTTGTACACCGAGTAATGGTTTATTGTGGAATTTACCAACACATTTTTGGCAGTTTTCTGCTTCACCCGGGGTGAGTACATCAACGATTTTTGCAGATAAAACGCCATTTGAGGTTTCGTTAAATTGAACTACAGATAAAGGTTTTTTTGTTTGGTCATCGATGGTTTTCCATTTAGTACCATGCAATGGATCAGCAGCCAATGCTAAGCTAGACACCAGTGATAAACCGATTAGGCTAAGAGTTGTTTTTATCATTTTAGAACCTCTATTGAACATAGTAAGAGATGTGCATCCCTGATCTTCCAAAGGGTGGATACACAAGACTTGGAAAATTACAAAGCATCAGCCTTGCTTTCTTCAAGGACTATATTCACAAAAAAATAAGTATATATTGTGGATTTTATATACTGATTTTGAATATCTAGAATCTGGATCGTGTAGAAAAATAGAATAAATGTTGAGCTTTGTTTATAACATTTGGGGTTTGTATCACTTTTATAAATATCAAACGCAATTTGATTTAAAAAATTGGAGCTACAATCCGCAAAAAAGCAGGAGCTAAAAGGCTCATTTAAGCTTTCATTTTTTTCTCTATTCATGGTGAATTACATTCATTTGATTTGAAGAAATACCGCTTAAGAGCTATGTATAGTATTCATATTTTAGAATTAAATAAAATCATTTCATTCATAGATTAGAACTCGTTAAGCTTGTGCTATGAATAATACGAAAATGCGGCTTGATCACTGAACTGGATTAAGTCTGTATAGGAATAACGATGAAAAATTTTAACAACAAAGTCGCAGCCATTACTGGAGCAGGTTCAGGTATTGGGCAGCAGTTAGCTATTCAACTTGCTCAAGCAGGTGCGAATCTAGCATTAAGTGATCGGAACCTCGACGGCCTTGCACAAACGTCTGAAATGATTAAGCACACCGGTATGAAAATAACTCAGACCCAGTTAGATGTGTCTGATCGTGCCGCTGTCGAGCAATGGGCGGCTGCAACCCAAGCTGAATTTGGTCAGGTCAATTTGATCTTTAATAATGCGGGTGTCGCGCTAGCCAGTACAGTAGAAGGTATGCATTATGATGAAATTGAGTGGATTATGAATATCAATTTCTGGGGCGTGGTGTATGGGACAAAAGCATTTTTACCGTACTTAAGACAAAGTGGCGATGGACATATTGTGAATATTTCCAGCTTATTTGGTTTGACAGCTCAACCGACTCAAAGTGCCTATAATGCAACTAAGTTTGCAGTCCGTGGTTTTACAGAATCTTTACGTCAAGAATTAGATTTGGAAAATGTCGGAGTGAGCGCTACCTGCGTGCATCCGGGTGGAATTCGAACCAATATTGCAAATAGCGCACGTATGAGTGACAGTATTCGCGCGTTGGGTATGAATCCAGATAGAGCCACGAAAGCCTTTAATAAAGTGCTGAAAACACCGCCTGAAGTTGCAGCAAAAGTGATTTTAGATGCAGTGAAACAGAATAAACGTCGTGTTTTAATCGGCAATGACGCCAAAATCATTGATTTAATTCAGCGGATTGCACCTACACGATATGCCCAAGCCATAGATCTGCTCAGTGGTAAGAAAAAACGTAAATAATTCAAAGATCAATAACAAGGGATGATGCAACATGATCCCTTTTTTTTGATTCTGTATTGTCAAAATATTTATTTGAAAATGTATTTCTAATATGAATTTAGCAGTATTAAAGAAGATGCACTTTTGAAATCACAAAAATTTAGCATAAGTTCAATTGATTAAAAATTTTGAACTATTTAGAAGTAAAATATGAGAAAAAATGATATTTAAATAAAAAATGAACACTTCACCACAAAATATAAGACTATTTTAGCTTGCTAACAGAATTGTATTAAAAACGTCCTAAGGATTGGACTACACAGGTGACTTAAATGGAATTAAGACATTTAAAATATTTTGTCATGGTTGCACAAGAACTTAATTTTAGCCAAGCGGCCTTAAAATTTTATACGGCTCAGCCTTCTCTTAGCCAACAAATCAAAGATCTCGAAGAGTTTATTGGCGTACAGTTATTTATTCGCTCTAAACGTAAAGTTGAACTGACCGATGAAGGAATTGTGTTTTTAGAACATGCCAAAAACATTTTAGAAAGTGCCGATAAAGCAGTTGCAATGACGCGCCAAGTCAAAAAAGCCAAAGACCAAAAGATCACCATTGGCTTTGTACCAGTTGCAGAAATGAAAATTTTTCCTTTTATTATTCCGAAACTCACAGAGATATTTCCTGACTTAAAAGTTGAACTTTTGAGCTTAAATGACACGCAAATCGTCAGTGATTTACATAATGGGCGTATTGATATCGCCATATCAAGGGCAGATGTTAATAACCATGAAATTTCGAGCCAGTTGATATTTGAAGAGCCTTTGATTTTCTTGATGAATAATCAGCATCCATTTGCAAATCAAAATAAAATATCAGTCAAATCTTTAGAAGAAATAGATTTTATTATTCCGGCTGAGGAAGTGTCGTCAGTTTTGCATCATAAGATTTTAAAATTTGCAGAAGACAAAAAGATCAACTTAAAAATCATCCAGCGCGCCAGTAATATTTTATTCAACATTAATTCAATCAATATCACACAGTCGTGTACGATTTTACCGAGTTATATTGCAGATATTGCTTATGAAAATATTATTGTCAAAAAGTTAGATACGGACCTTCCAACAATCAACTTATATATGAGTAAGCGCAGTACAAATACATCACCTAGTGTGCAAGCATTTATAAATTTAATTAACGATTTTTTTCATTTGAAGTTTGATTGAAGTTTATCATTTAGTTAAGTGATTCTATTCAATAAATAATCTTCTCAGGGGGGTAAAGAGGTGGTCCCACTTGTTTGAACAACTAAAAGCGTATTTATAAGTGATATTCCGCTCTAGTTAAGCCACCTTGTTTTGTTGGGGTAGCTGATCATAGTAAAACTCATTTGGTGTCATTTTGTCTAG
>NZ_VOYU01000014.1:0-112948 GCF_013420135.1 Acinetobacter sp. YH12023 | reverse complement strand
CACCCTCTGGGGCTGGTGCTGGGACAGTCGCTGTGAAGGTGCCGTCTGGATTAACCGTCACTGGAACTGGATTACCCGCTGGATCTTTAATGACTACTGTTGCACCTGGTTCAGTTTTACCTGTTACGGTCGCTGTGCCATCTTCATTTGGCGTCGCTACAACGTCACTTACAACAGGCGCTGTTGTATCTGGCGCAGTTGCTTCTGTTGGTTCAGATTCGTTGCCAGCTGGATCGGTTACTGTCGCTTCAATGGTTTCACCATTGGTTAACGGTTCTTCAAGTTCAACACTGAAATCACCATTGCTATCCACAGTTCCTGTACCAATCACATTGCCGTCTTGGTCTTTGATTTCTACCGTGGAGCCGGGCTCACCTTTACCTGTAACTGTTGTACCGTCTTCTGATACCGCCACATCGGTTGGTGCTGCTGGCGCTGTTGTATCTGGCGCAGTTGCTTCTGTTGGTTCAGATTCATTACCAGCTTTATCTGTTAGTGTAACATCTACTTTTTCACCATTAGTTAATGGATCTTTCAATTCAACTTCAAAATTTCCTGCAGAATCAACAGTACCAGTACCAATTACGGTGCCATCTTTATCTTTTATTTTAAATGTTGATCCAGGTTCACCTTTACCTGTAACCGTTGTACCGTCTTCCGATATCACTACATCGGTTGGTGCTGATGGTGCAGTGGTATCAGTACCGGAATTTAAATCTTTATTATTTTTTTTATCTTCAGATAAGCTTTCAATACCTGCAGCTATACCACCAAGCAGTCCTGCGCCAATAGCCCAAGGACTAATTCCATCTATTGTATTGCTATAGAGCAAAGGAGTTATGTCTTCTAAAGGATTGTAGATTATATTTGATAAAATATTGCCAGACTCATCAGTAAATTGAACCCAATACAGTCCATCGTCTCCTTCAAAAACAAGACTATGAGCACCTACGGAATCATCAAAATAACTTTCTATTATAATAATTTCGCCATTTTTTAATTTCACTACAGCAGAGTTACCATCTCGAGTAATACTTTCTACCATGTTCTTACTAACTTCAATTTTAACCACTGAATTTTCAGTCAAAAGAATTCTACTTTCCGAACTCTGTTGTAAAACAACATGAGTTTCTTTCGAAACTACTTGGACATTAGCCATGAAAATCATTCCTCTATGCATTGCAATTGCTTTTTTGACATTGCATAAATAGCTGATTTAATCGTTTTTTTAAATTGCAAAAAGCTCCTATATAATTTAAATAGTTTTAATAATTATTATTTTTCTAAAAAATAATATAAGTTATTGTTATATATTGTATTTTTTAAAAAAAATCAGGCGATTAATTTATATATTTTATTTTTTATATTAAGAATTTTACTTTATTGTTGAAATTAACACCTCCTACGAAAAACCTAACACAAATCACATAATTTTTAATATATATATATAAACTAACAAATAAACCCGACTAAATCACTCAACCTTAAAAATAAAGAGATCAATCTCATTATTTAGTTAACTTAACTTAATAATTTATAATAAAAAATTTAATATTCACTTTTTTTTGACTGAATAATTGGCCTAAAAATGTGATACTTTTTGCCAACCAGTAAATAATTGATATTTAATAACTTTTATATAAATCTTAAAATATTTATTTTTTCATATAACATACAGGCTTTGTTGCACAAAGACTTGAAATACAAAGCCCCCTAATTGAGCCAAATTTAAGGCGTAACTTGGGTAAGTGGTCGACCTAATTCCGTAAATCTGTTGAGGACTGCTAAACGTGCATGAATTTCATTGACTTGGCTATCAAATTTTCTTGCACTGAGTTTATCCCCCAATAATTTGATGCAATGCATCTTAGTTTCGACCAAACTTCGGCAATGATAGCCGGACCATTTTTTCCATAATGTCCTGCCTGAGAAGCACTGCTTCGCAAGATTAACTGTTCGAAGTAATTCATTTCGCGCTAGCGAGCTGATCTTTGTATCTTTCCATGGTTTCGCATTTTTTCTAGGTGGAATCACCGCATGCGCTTGCCGATCTACAATGACCTGACGGCATTGCTTGGTGTCATAAGCTCCATCGGTATAAACAGAGTCAATCTGCTCATCTTGTGGAATCTGATCGAGTAAATCACCAAGCACTTGTGAATCACTCACATTATTTGTAGTGAGTTGAATGGCGCGTATTTGAAGGGTTTCAGCATCTATACCAATATGAAGTTTACGCCATTGGCGACGATATTCAGGTCCATGTTTCTTCCTTTTCCATTCACCTTCACCTAAAAACTTTAGACCGGTAGAGTCTACCAGCAAGTTAAGCCCACCACTGCTTTTTTGATAATTAATCGCAATATCAATATGTTTTTGTCTTCTGCAAAGCGTACTGTAATCTGGTGCGGTCCAATTTAATCCACAAAGTTTAATCAGACTTTGCACAAAGCCAGTGACCATACGTAAAGATAGACGGAATAAGGATTTAATCATTAAGCAGCATTGGATAGCTGCGTCGGAGTAGGTTTGATTTCGCCCTTGTTTGCCTTTTGATGGAGCATACCATTGCGTAGCAGGATCAAACCAAATGGCAATATTTCCGCGACTCATGAGTGCTCGGTTATATGCGGGCCAATTGGTTGTGCGATAGATTTTGTGTGTAGGCTTCTTCATTTGAAAATTATATCGCTGAAAAAGCCTTTACAGATAGGTTTGTGCAACAAAGCCATATTTAGGAAAAGTTTTTGGAAACTTTAAATTGAAAAGAATAGAATTGGCCCAAGCAATACATTCATACTCTGTATCTCTAGTTACTATGAAGCTGATTCCGTTATATCGAACAGTGATAAGCCATGATTTATACATTTAATTGGTATTAATATGAAGACTCCCCAAATATCCGGTCGCCATTACACTAAAAACTCAAACTTGATATCAAAACAGAAATTTAAATTGGTTTTTTATACTCATTTCGCAGATTATGTTTCTTAAGCCAACTAATTTTACATTCAAAACTGAAATGTAATTTATTAAGATAAATTAGATCAATTGATTTACGAATAAAAATCTTGGTAGGTATATCCAGACTCGAACTGGAGACCTCTACGATGTCAACGTAGCGCTCTAACCAACTGAGCTATACACCTGAAGTCCAAGCATCATATTCATTTTTATTTTTTATGACAAGCCCTTTTCTGAGTTTTTTAAACTTTGCGTACAAGTTTTAAGCAAAGTCTTAAAACATTGAATATCTTCAGAACTTAGCGGAGTACCTACGTAAATTTCCTGCTCAAATAACTTGATGGATTGTTCAAATGAACGCCTTTCATGTTCAGGTACATTTTCAGCCAAACGTTGTAACCAATGCCGAAAACTTTCAGAAGTCAATTTTTGCTGGCTCAAGGGTAAATTCTTTGCGAAATTGGTAATTTCTCTTTCAAGAGGGCTTAAACTTTTTCTTTTTTTCCACAAAATCCATATAAAATATAATGCTACAATGCCACCAATACTCAAAATAAGAATTAAAACAACTGCATAAGCAGAATTTGTACCGAGCTTTTTAAACCATTGTTGTTGTGATTCAGCATTATAACCCACCACCTTGCTCTGCCATTGGTAACTCGCATAATCACTCCATACACGGACTTTTTTCAACATCGAAAATTGTTGATAGGCCCAAGTCGACTGCTGGCTCCCAAAAATTGTCCGATCTTGTTCCATATAATCCTGCATCCCCCCATCGATACGCTGCGGTGCGATCATGGCCGTCGGATCAATACGACGCCAATGTTGATTGACATAAACCTCTGTCCACGCATGTGCATCGAGCTGACGAACCTCCCAACTTTTTCCATCTGGTGCTAATTGACCACCTTGATATCCCACGACAATACGCGACGGTACGCCAACATAGCGCATCAACATTGCAAAACTTGAAGCAAAATGTTCGCAAAAGCCCTGTCTTGATCCAAATAAAAAATCATCTATCCGATTTTGCCCCAATACACCTGGGCTCAAGGTATATGCAAACCGATTTTGTTTATACCATTGCAAAACTTCGGTAATATACCGCTCAGGATTTTGACGACTTCTCTGCCATAAAGTTTGGGCCAATTGTTGTGATTGAACATCCAAGTTTTCAACATAGCGAGTGTTTAATTTTTCAAGTAAAGCTACATTTTTTATTTGTGGCGGCTCTGCACTTCCTAACCATTTCAGTTGAATCGGCTCTGTACGTGCTGTTAATCGGTAGGGTGTAATTCGACCATCTTGACCTAAAGCAAAACGTGCTTCATTGGGAACGGATTGCTCCAACGACATAATCCACATCACACTTGGATCGGCGGCCAAATATTGATAATTCAACGCCCGCTTGGTTTTTAACTCGGCTGGATTCAGCTGTATAACATTCTGGTTAAAAAAATGACTGGTCCATTTAGAACCATTATATTCATCTAAAGCCATCGCCCGCCAATACAGCTCTGTACGTGGTGGCAACGCTTGAATATCACCGATTATACGAAAAGCCAAACTACTCGACTGTGATAACTCAGCAATATCGCCCGGAGACATGCTGTCACTGATCCCTGTTGTGGCTTTATTTTCAGGAATAGGAATGTGCCATAGCGGTGGTAGGCGTGGAAAAAAGAGAAACAGTAAAATAAAAAATGGAACAGCTAAGGCAATAAATTTTCCCACATGCCCAATATCTTGTTTAATCGCTTGTACTTCACCGCCTGAGTTTTGGCTAAAACCAACGGTCTGTAAACGGTATAATCCAATAAAACAGCTCAACAGTGCCAATAAAATAACCAGTGCCATGGCGAAAGACTGGCTAAACAGAAAGCTACTGGCAATCACAAACATCGCAAAGTTAAATAGAATAATTACATCACGACGTGTTTTTGTTTCTAAAGATTTAGCAAATAAAAATGTACTAAGTACTGTAACCCCTGCATCAACACCAATAAAGGTTTTATGGCTTATGTAAATGCTGAATAAAGCTATCAATGTCAGCACATAGGTTAAAATTTTAGAAAATGGTTTTTTAGTTGCGCGGGTATTGTGTAATAAAATAAGCCAAATGACTAAAAATACTAATGATGTCACCACTGGTATATAAAGCATTTGCGCAATGAGCACCAAAGCTAAAGTGAGTAGTATGGAGCGGCGTATGGTATTTTCAATCATAAATCAAGCCTGCGCCAATAACCGTTTAGCTTCGGAAAAATGCAGTGCTCCAGTGCCTGATGCTAACTCAGCATTAGGTAAATACAGTGCATATTGATCGTGATTTTTTTCAGCCTGCTCGACCAAACCCATCATAAGGCTGAGTTTTTCTTCATGACTTGGAGCTGGCATATGGTGATAATGGATCTCTAATTTCTTTAGATCTTCATACTGTTCAAAGACTTTGACATATAAGCCTTGTCCTCGTGCTGCTTGTTTCCAAGACACCGCATGAAGTGAATCCCCCGTCTGAAAACTCCGTAATTCGCGAAATTCATCAAGATCAGGTTCAAAGTTTTGCTGTTGTTGCTTATTTTCAACGGAATGCCAACTGGCTTGAGGTGCAACCCACGCTGGTTGCTGTACGTACAAATACGTCCAGGCCCGAACCAAACCAAAGGGATAAACACTATAAATTTGTATAGGTGGAATCTGAAAAACACCGCGTTGACTGGTTATAAAATTTAATTGAAAGCCATGCTGTTGCGTATTGAACAATAATTTATGTAGCTGATTTTCAGTTTTAATCCACAAATATCGCGCCTGTTCTACATCTTGTTTAAAGTAAATATCGACCAAAAGTAATTCACCTACTTGCGGTGTATCAACAACATTTATTTGAATCTGCAACGCATGAAGCTGTTTAAAAGTAATATAGAAACTAATACACAATACGGCGCTAATTAAAAAGCAAAATCCTAAAATCAAGTTATTGGCATAATTCACACCTGTAATAAAGGTGATGAAAATTAACACCAAATACAAGTAGCCTTGCTGATAGATAAAGATCAAGACGTCTTTTTGAGTCAGCTGCTTGTGCTGATCGATTTTAAATCGACGTTCAACCCATTGCTGCCACATCGAAGCCAAGGTTCAACTCCTTTATTGAATCGAAACTTGTTCTAAAAGCTTAAAGGCTTCAAGATCTGACAACCCAATTCGATGAGATACCACAGCTGCAAACACCGCTTGCACATCATCAGGATTCACATAATTTCGCTGTTCAATCAGCGCATACGCTTGCGCAGCTTTCTTTAAGGCTAAAACACCACGCGTAGAAAGACCATGTCTCCCTTTACGTGTTTCAGCAGCAAGATCCAAAATGTAATCCATCAAACGATCACTCAGATATATCTGCTCGACAAAGCCTTGTAGTTGTAAAATTTCTGATTCATTAAAGATATGTGCTAATGCCGCAATCAGATCATGGCGTGAAGTTTGTTGGAGCAATAATTTCTCTGCCTGACGCGATGGATAACCTAAAGACAAACGCATTAAAAACCGGTCCAACTGGGACTCAGGTAAGGCATAAGTACCACTTTGAAATAAAGGGTTTTGTGTCGCAATCACCCAAAATGGTTGAGGCAAAGCATATCGCACACCATCAACCGTCACATACCCCTCTTCCATCGCTTCCAATAAAGCACTTTGGGTCTTTGGACTACAACGGTTGATTTCATCTGCCAATAAAATTTGGGTAAAAATCGGCCCAGATTTAAACTCAAAATGATGTTCTTTTTGATTAAACATATTTACCCCAATCACATCGCTGGCCAGCATGTCATTGGTAAATTGAATCCGTTGAAACTTTAATCCCGCCAAATGTGACAAGGCGCTAGATAATGTCGTTTTTCCTAAACCAGGTAAGTCTTCAAATAGCACATGCCCGCCTGCCAATAGACAAGCTAAAGCCAATTTGGTTTGCTGATTTTTATCCAAAATAATTTGGTTAATTTGTTCGAGGAATATATTTATTTTCGGGTAAAAAGGCGCAAGGCTCTGCTCACTTAAAAGCGTTGATGTATTATTTTGTTGGCTTTTCTCTGATCCCCAAAACACCTTTTATTCCCCAATAAAAAAGTTAAATGAATGACTAACATACAGGGTTTTATTTAAAAATACAGTGTTTATCTCCAAGCCATACCCAGTTCATTACTTTTAATACATACGCTTGATATTTATTGAGTATACAAAAGGGTTGTTTTCGCTTCGACTGATCACAAATCAGCAATAAAAAAAGCGTCCCGAAGAACGCTTTTTTCTTAGATTTTTGGCTCGAGTCACTGCATTAGCAAGGACACTTCTTCATGTCACCACCAGCTGATGGATAACGTGCATCTACACAGTGACGATAAAATGTTTTTGCATCCATCGCTTCCAAATCAGGATGATGTTTTGCCATATGTTCCAAATAATTTTGGTAATCTGGCACACCCACCATCAGGCGGAAGCTTTGCTGTAAACGTTGCCATAACGTCGCAATACGTGACCAATTTTTCGGGTTCAGAATTAAATCCTTCTGCGACAGAATGGTCATTTTAATGATTTTATAAATCACCGTTTTTCCACTTTTTGCAAACTTCAGGTTCATTCATATTCCCCTATTAATGTGCTGAATTTGACGGATTAATTTCAGCTGGGTCACGGTAAATCGCTTCTGCTTCATTCACCGATGGATTTGGATTTGCCAAGGCACGACGCACCACACCAATCGCTGCAAATAACATCACAAATGCCACGATCATAAAGAATGCACAAAGACCGGCATTGATTTGATTCGACAATGCAACCGTATGCATTTCAGCCATGGTTTTCGCAGGTGCCAACAATTCATTTTTCGCAATGGCTGCATTAAAACGATCTGCTTGAGCCAAGAAACCAATTTTTGGATTTTCGTGGAAAATCTTCTGCCAACCAGCGGTCATTGAAGTAATAAACAAGAATAATGTTGGGATAATTGTCACCCAAACATACTTTTGTTTTTTCATCTTGAATAAAATCACTGTACCCAAGATCAATGCCATCGCAGCAAGAATTTGGTTACCAATACCAAATAGCGGCCATAAGCTATTAATACCGCCGAGTGGATCCACCACACCTTGGTAAACGAAGAAGCCCCAACCTGCAACAGCCACCGCTGTACCTAACAGATTTCCGAAGAAGTTATGTGAGTTTTTAACCGCAGGAATCACGATACCCACAGTATCTTGCACCATGAAACGACATGCACGTGTACCCGCATCAACTGCCGTTAAAATGAAAAGTGCTTCGAATAAAATCGCAAAGTGATACCAGAACGCCATCATTGAACGGTTATTAAAAATTTCCGTAATGATATGCGCCATACCAATCGCAAATGTTGGCGCCCCCCCTGTACGAGACAGAATCGAATTTTCACCCACTTCTTGTGCAAGTAAGGTCAATGCTTCAGGTGTTACCACGAAGCCTAATGTACGAACTGCTTCTGCAGCGGACTCAACCGTTGTACCAATCACAGCTGCTGGTGCATTAATCGCAAAATACACACCAGGCTCAAGAATCGTTGCACAGACCAAAGCCATAATCGCAACAAAAGACTCCATCAACATGCCGCCATAACCGATCATGCGAATATCTTTTTCATTATTCACAAGCTTCGGTGTCGTTCCTGAAGAAACGAGCGCATGGAAACCTGAAATTGCACCACAGGCAATGGTAATAAACAAGAATGGGAACATTGAGCCTGCAAATACAGGACCTGTACCATCAATAAAATGCGTTACTGCTGGCATTTTCATTTCAGGCAATGCAAACATGATCCCGATTGCCAAACCTGCAATAACACCAATTTTCAAGAAGGTAGATAGGTAATCACGTGGTGCAAGCAGTAACCAAACAGGTAATACTGATGCCACGAAACCATAACCGATCAGCCACCAAGTCAGTTCAGTACCTGAAAGTGTAAAGAATGGCCCCCAATAAGGATGCTGTGCAATGTCGCCACCATAGATAATCCCTGCCATCATCAGCACAAAACCAATGATCGACACTTCTGCAATTTTACCCGGACGGATAAATCGCATATAGATACCCATGAAAATCGCAATCGGCACCGTTGCAGCGATACTGAAAACACCCCACGGACTGTTGGTCAACGCTTTTACAACCACCAAAGCAAGTACCGCAAGAATGATGATCATCACACCAAGTGCGCCAAGCATCACGATGATTCCGGCAAATGAGCCAAGTTCTTGTTTTGCCATTTCACCGAGTGAACGACCATCACGACGCGTTGAGATGAATAAGACTAAAAAGTCTTGAACCGCACCGGCGAGAACAACACCCACCAAGAGCCAAATTGTTCCCGGCAAATAACCCATTTGCGCAGCAAGGATCGGTCCGACTAAAGGACCTGCACCTGCAATCGCAGCAAAGTGGTGACCAAATAGAACGCTTTTATTGGTCGGCACATAATCCAAACCGTCAGCTAAGCGATGAGCAGGCGTTAAACGTCGCTCATTCAGTTCAAAGACTTTATTGGCAATAAATAAACTATAAAAACGATATGCAATGCTATACACACAGATTGCTGCAAGGATCAGCCAAACTGCATTGACATGCTCGCCTCGACTGAGTGCTAGTATGCCGAATGAAACGGCACCTAGAATGGCTACAAACAGCCAGATAATCTTCGAAGCCATTCCTGACTTCGGTTGAATGTTTTCCATCTCAATCCCTCATAAATGTTGAAATAAATCAGCTTGATTTTTCTTGTTCGAGGTACTGCTGTTTCTTCCCTTGAAACTCTACTCCTGTTATAGGTTTTTTCATCTAATACTTTGGAATAAAAATTTAAACCAATAGGTATAAAAAAAGGGATGAATCACTTCATCCCTTTCGATAATAGTCTATTTTTAAACCATTATGCACGTTCTAAATAGTCACCAGTACGAGTGTCTACACGAACGCTTTCTTCTTGCTGTACGAATAATGGAACACGTACAACTGCACCAGTTTCAAGCTTAGCCGGTTTACCGCCACCGCCTGAAGTATCACCACGTACACCTGGATCAGTTTCAACGATTTTTAATACAACGAAGTTTGGCGCGCTCACAGTTAAAGGAACACCGTTCCAAAGCATGATTGTGCAAAGTTCATTTGAGTCATCTTTCAACCATTTAGCCGCGTCGCCCATAGCAACTTTATCAGCAGCGATTTGTTCGAAAGATTCTGGATCCATGAAGTTCCACATTTCACCGTCGTTATACAAGTAGTTCATCTCAACTTCTTGGATGTCAGCAGCTTCTAGTGAATCACCAGATTTGAAAGTTTTTTCTAAAACTTTACCAGTTTTAAGGTTACGTAATTTTACGCGGTTAAAAGCTTGGCCTTTACCTGGTTTTACGTATTCGTTTTCCATGATTGAACATGGGTTACCGTCAAGCATGACCTTAAGGCCTGACTTGAAATCATTCGTAGAATAATAGGCCATGACTGGCTCACTCCAAACTTACTAACTTTAATCTATAGATGCTATGGGCTGTAACATGTCATTTAGCAAGTACTGACTGTAACATTGGCTGCCACATGCACATTAATGTGATATTGCGTATTCTAAATGACCAATGCACCATGTCGCAACGAAAAAATCCCCATTAAAGGGGTCAAGCTGCTTAACTTACACTCAGACATTAAAGAACTTTGTTTATACAATGCCCACAAACAGGTAAAATTGCTGTTTACTGAAACTTAATAAATGTTTCGTAGGCTTCATCCGTTCTAAGCTTTATCGGAATTTTTTCAGCTTAAACATCAAAGTTCGACGCATTAATTTCAGCAATATTCCCTACTCACCTTTCTGCATTTTTTAAACAATCGGCATGATAAACTATTTATTTCAAGAGCAAAACTGGCAAACACAATTGAGTGATTTGATAACAAATCCTCAAGAATTACTCGATGTATTACAACTTTCGCATGATCAGTTATTATCGGGTGCTCAGTTCGCAGCAGATGAGTTTCGCCTACGTGTGCCGCGCGCTTTTGTCGAAAAAATGCAAAAAGGTAATCCGCTTGATCCGCTTTTACTGCAAGTCCTACCGCATCATTTGGAACTTGAAGAACACGGCGGTTTTGTCACCGACCCTTTAGGTGAAGAGCAGGCTAACCAACAGCCAGGGGTATTACATAAGTACAAGTCTCGTTTTTTACTGACTTTAACCGGTGCCTGCGCGGTCCATTGCCGTTATTGTTTCCGCCGTCATTTTCCATACCAAGAAAACCTGCCTAAAAATGACGATTGGCCAAACATTAAACAATATATTGAACAACAACCCGATATTAATGAAGTGATTTTAAGTGGTGGAGACCCGCTCACACTATCAAATCGTAAACTTCAAGTGTGGATTGAACGTTTATCGACTTTGCCACAAATTAAATTTTTGAGAATTCATTCACGAGTTCCTATCGTAATCCCCAACCGTGTCGATGAAGAGCTGGTTTCTATTTTAAAAAACAGTAGGCTACGCATTATTCTAGTGGTACACTCAAATCATCCATCAGAGCTAGATGACTTCACGTGCAGCCAGCTTCAACAGCTTGTCAAACAAGGAATCACCGTGCTGAACCAAGCAGTCTTATTAAAAGGGGTTAATGATTCTGCAGAAGTGTTGGTCGATTTAAGTTACCGCTTATTCGACGCAGGTGTAATGCCATATTATTTGCATGTTCTGGATAAAGTAAAAGGTGCTCATCATTTTGATACACCAGCTCAGGATATTGATTTAATTTATAAAAAAGTTTTAGAGAACCTACCTGGTTATTTGGTTCCTAAACTTGTACGGGAAATAGCGGGCGAAAAAAACAAGACACCGCTTTTTGGGGCTTCAACTTTTTGAGTTAAATAATAAAGATGACCACGCATACTTCAGATACGTTTTACAATCCGACTGAATTAAAGCTGGATAAATTAAGCTTTTGTCCGACCAATGCTAAAGGTCTGCAAGAGTGGTTAAACGGTATTTCAATTTTACAATTGGGTACCTCATCTAAAGCTTTATTCAATGCCTTACTTGAAATCTCCGAGCTGAAATGCCAAGAGATGTTACGTTTTGATTTGGTTCAAATTTTACATCCAACTATGGAAAGTGTGCTCACAAGCTTAGAAAAACACTTTACCAATCAAAGCCTCATTACCACGGATCGTAATGATCAAATCATTGAATTGGCGATGCTTTTACGTAGTCACTTTGCCAAAATCTATATTGATATTGCCAAACGATGTAATCAGCAGCTTAATCAACAAAAGTTTTCGATTTTTTCATTCGGCCATAAAAAAAGCTTACAAACTGCTCGAATTGCGTCGATTTACTATGCACTGCAACAACTGACACTATTGTTGTATCAACAACATATGTTGTATGCCACCCCGACTACGGGACAATGGATTGCAGCACATCAACTGATTGAATGTGCCATTGAACACAATTTCTATCAAAGTAATGTCAATCAGTTACTGGGTACTCAACATCAAATTGCAAATATTGCTCAAGCTTATGCACAATTAATCTTATTAGATATTTTCAATAATCATCAGATTCGCCCTGCTGAAATCCAAGGCTTGTATTTATGTAGCTTTGACTGGGCAAAATTGGTTCAAATCCTACCGAAAGAAACCACGCTTTCACGCTATATTGTAGACACGAAAAAAGATCACCCACCGATTTATAACTCAAAACAAGATCGGTCTTATCAAGCCAATGTATACATTTCAACGCAAAACTTGCTCGATCATTTGACCGAAACGCAAACTAGAAATGCCAATTATTTATCTAAAAATGAAAAGTTATTTTTAACTCCAGCGCTATATTTCCATATTCATAATATTTTGACCAACAACACTGAACGTCGTCATGAACGTTATGAATATTCTGCGCAAATTAATATTTGCTTTAGCTTAATGGTGGCGCATTTCTATCTCTCTAAAGGTAAAAACTTCCACGAAACTTTAGATTTGGAAGGCAATTATCAATTCCACAATGAAGCCTCTTTTGTCAATTCGCATGATTCAAATATGCCAACAGGCATGACTAATGCGAAAGCGCTAGATCGTGAAGCAAAACAGATTCATACCGCTGACGTATTAGATATTAGTGTGAATGGTTATCGCATTAAATGGACTGGCCCTACCCCTGCCAATTTAAAAACCGGCGAATTTATTTTGATCCAAGAAAATGCTCAAAGCCAATGGCGTGGCGGTGTTGTTCGTTGGATCAAACAATCGACTGAAAAAAGTTTGGAATTGGGTCTCGAAGTACTGGCTCAAGATTTGTATCCATGTTCAGCCCATATTCGTACCGACCGCAATACAACAAATCATCAACCTGCTTTATTGGTACAGACCACACAACTTGATCAAGTGTCTACGACCTTAATTTTACCTGGGGCAAATCTCTTCCGAGAGAAACAAACGATCCACCTTCGCTTAGGCAAAGAAGACATCAAAGTCTATCTCACCAAAGCGCAGTTGGTGACACAAAGCTTTATTCGCTTTGAATATGAATTATTGAATGAAGAGCAAGAAAATGTCGTTAAAGACTATATTGCGAAACAGAGCAATGAGATCAAAAATAACGACTTATGGGAAGCATTAAAGTGAGAAATCCATTACTATCCAAAAAACTAAAACGTACGGAAACTCGATTACTCATTATTGATGATAATCAAATACGTTTTAACCAGATACGTGATTTATTGACAGACAGCGAACATCAAGTTCATGCCATATTACTTGATGATTTACAAAATTTCGAAAAACAGCTGAATCTCAATTGGGACTTGATCATTTTTGGACGTGCTTATGATTTAAAATATGAACAAGCTTTAAGTTTAGTTCAACTATCGAGCCAACCGAATTTACCGATTATTTTACTTAAACCCGAGGACTATCAAGCAGAACAATATGCAAGTTTAGTCAAAAAAGGGATTTATGACATCGTCGATATTGCTGAACCTGAAAGTTTCTATTTTGGTTTAATTCGTGCATTGTCTTTTAGTCGCCTACAACAATCGCAACAACATTTGATGGAAGAGCTCGAAACAGCTCAAATCCAAACTCAGTCTTTAGTTGAAGATAGTCGTAAAGCGGTTGCCGTGATTCAAGAAGGTATTCATATTCAAGCCAATGCTGAATATCTCACTTTATTTGGTTTAAAAAATGAAGATGATATAATTGGTCTGCCCCTGCTCGATCTATTACAACCTTCTGACCTCAATGACTTTAAACAACGTTTTAAAAAAATCAGTCAAGGACAGCTCGACTTAGGACGTTTTGATCTTGATTCGCAAAATATCGCTGTGGCTGGACAAAACCCACTAAAACTCGAATTTATTGCTGCGGCTGAAGAAGATGCTTTACAGCTCGCAATTGAAATTGGCAGTCAAAGCAGCAATGCTGTAAGCACCGCGCCAGTTGAAGCCAGCCCACAAAAACCAAAAGCTTTTCAACAACTCAACCGTACCATCGGTCAGCAACCTGCCAATGTAAATGCATTAGTGCTATTTACGTTGGCTTCTTGCTCAGATGCGATTTTTCAAAAAGATTGGAATACCTATAAGAGCTATTTCAATAACATTAAAGACTTCTTGAAAGATCAGACTCATGCTCCATTATTTAGTTTAGACAATGGTGCAATGGTTGCCTTATTCCAAGCGGATAATCAGCTCAAACTTGAGTCTAAATTGATTGGACTCAACACCCTGAGCAAACCTCAATTACTCAGTGTAAATAATGAAACATATCCATTAAATTTACGCATGGGATACAGTGTTTTAGACAGCGATATTCGTGATGAAGCACATTTTGAGATTTTTGTTGCGAAAGCCTTTAATACTGCGCTACCAACCAACCAACAAGCACCTGAAATCGATTTAACGATTCCATTAGAAATTGATATTCCAAGTTTGGATTTTGGTACACCAGAAGCGCAAATCGCACCGATTGTCGTTAGTGATGAAGCTCCTGTTATCAAGGCTCTTCGCAACTGCTTAGAACGCGGTGAAATTCATCTTAAATATCAGCAACTGTATGATAAAGAAGATTCACATCTTTATACTTATGAAGTAACCAGCGGCTTTATTTTTGAAAATAAATGGAAAGATATCGCCCAACTACGTGAATTGGCTGAAGACTCAGAGCTATCCATTAAATTGGATCGTTGGATCTTGGTTGAATCGTGTAAACAGCTACACAACTTTATTACTCAGTTCCCTGAAGCTAAATTAATCGTTAACCTGAACAAGGAAGTGCTATATAACGACCGCACCTTCCCTGAGTTTATTTCAAAACTCATTACGATTATTCGTAGTAAATTGAAGAATCCACTGATTTTACAATTTGCAGAAGAAGACATTCAGCTCAATATTGATGCCGCTCAAAAAGCATTTGTTGAACTTCGTAAAAATGGTGCCGAACTGGCTTTACGTAATTTTGGTCATTCGATGTTTAGTGAATCATTATTACGTCAAATGGATGTTCACTGCTTAACACTAGATTCAAGCTTGACCCAAATGCTTGCAAACGACAAGTCATGCCAAGAGCTGCAAGAAAAAATTACCACTTATCATGAAATCAAAACTGTTGAAATCATGCTACGTGAATTAAATGACATGACACTGTTTGCCAATGCTTGGAATGTAGAAGCTCGTTTTATTCAAGGTGATTATTTCCAGAAGAAACTCGACCATCTCATCGATGTTCAGGACCAATAAGGTTCTGAACATTGCCGATTTAAGGTTTATCTTTTTATCGGCACAAAAAAAACGGGCATAAAGCCCGTTTTTTCGTTTTGGATATTAACGTTTGATAGAACGTGACATACCAGCAAAACGTTGTTTGAATTTGTCGATACGACCGCCAGTGTCAACGCTTTTCTGTTTACCAGTGTAGAATGGGTGGCAAGCAGAACATACGTCTAGGTAAATAGTTTCTTTACCAAGAGCTGAACGAGTTTCAATTACGTTACCGCATGAACATGTAGCAACTAAAGTTTCATATTTTGGGTGAATATCGGCGCGCATCGTCGATTACTCCTAAGATTTAAGAAGGTTTAGCTGTCATCGCAATTGATCACTCTTGCATCACTACAAGGAAGGCTTAAAAAAGCAGACCAACACCATAACAGACCATTCTTTTGGCCCACCGAGACGGATACCGTCAGAGCTAAGCACAACAAGTTGAGGCAAATTATAGCTGATTTTTTAATGTTAATAAATAGATATTCAAGGCTGAATCGCTCTACTCTTTAGGTTGAGCTTGCTCTAAATATTTCTGATATTGTAATTCGACTGTACGCTGAAATTGGGCTTGATCAAAATGTTTTAATTTTTCAATAAATGCAGGACAAAACGTCGTAGCATTTACTGACTGTAATGATCTGCTCATACCCTCTAAAATGCTTTGAAGCTGCTGTTTAAATTGCGCATCGACTGACAGATCAATATCTTTTGCCTTTAATGGCTCTACACCATTAAAACGGACAGCCTGAACCGCAGCAATTAATTTTAGCTTTGCAGCTTGAAAAGCCTGATCTAATTCCATATTCATATGTGGTTGTCGATCACGACAAAAATCTAGCATGGGCTGCAGGCTGATGAGCGGCATTTTTTCAATGACATCACGGTTACTATTTAGGGATAAATCCTCTTGGGCATGAACGACTGTGTTCATACCCAAGAATAAAATGAAAAAGCCTTTTTTAATTTTCATGATTATTTTCTTTTCATCTATATAAGGTATTTTAAAAGGACGTATTCATCTCGTCCTTACTCTTGCCCACGGCTCTGTTTTGCCCAAAGGTTGGCAATCACACCACAGACCATCAACTGAATTTGGTGAAAGATCATAATTGGTAAAACTATCATCCCCATCGGCTGACCAATAAAGAGAATTTGTGCCATGGGCACACCACTCGCCAAGGTTTTTTTAGAGCCACAAAAGAAAATCGTCTTTTGATCAGCTCGACTAAAGCCCAACCAACGCGGTACGTATAGCGCCAATAACATAATGATCGTTAACAAGACAGAGCACGCCACAATCAATAGAAATAAAGTCATACCACTTACTTGATGCCAAAGCCCTGCCACCACCGCACTACTGAATGCACCATAGACCACCATCAAAATTGAGCCCTGATCAAATACCTTCACAATTTTTGGCATTTTCTTCATATAAGGAAACACCCAAGGACGGAGGAGCTGCCCTAAAATGAAGGGAATCAGTAATAACAGGGTAATTTGGATAATAGATGCTGTCGGATCGTAGTTATGTTGTGACTGGCCGAGAATAAAATAGGCCACCATCACTGGGGTAATAAACATCCCAATAATATTTGAAAATGATGCACTACAGACTGCGCCAGCAACATTACCCTGTGCTACCGAAGTAAATGCAATGGAAGACTGTACTGTCGAGGGTAAAAAGCACATAAACAAAAAGCCCCAATACAACTCTTGCCCTAACATCGGCACGAGAATTGGTTTCGCCATTAAACCCAATAATGGAAATAATGCAAAGGTAAAAGCAAAAACTAAAGCATGTAACTTCCAATGCATTATGCCTTCAACCACAGCCTCACGAGATAACTTTGCACCATGTAGAAAAAATAAAATGGCAATTGCAGCCGTTGTAATATAGCCAAAAATTTCTGCAGCTTGACCACTGACAGGCAAAAAAGTCGCAAGTATGACCATTACAAAAAGTAGAATGGTAAAACGATCCAAAGCCAACATTTTTAGCATAACAACATCCTGTACAAATTTCCCTTTAAAGCTCATCGGCACAAAAATGCCCAATAAGCTAAATTTACCATTGAGTAAATTTCATCTTACTGGGCCATATAAATAAAGCCAGCTTTTCTCCGATATATTCATTATTTTAAACGTTGATAGTGAGCTCAACGCAAAAAAATTTATAAATAAGAATATTCAGAATTACAGATGACTTTATATTAATGATTGCACATTAATTATTTCGTGCATTTGAGTCTTGTTGGATCAACTCAATTTTATAGCCATCGGGATCTTCAACAAAGGCAATGACGGTCACACCACCTTTCATTGGTCCTGCTTCACGTACCACGTTTCCGCCACGTGCTTTAATTTCTTCACAAGCCTTGTAGGCATCATCTACTGCAATAGCAATATGGCCATAAGCGTTACCCAATTCATAACTCTCCGTATCCCAGTTATGCGTTAACTCAAGTACAGTATGATTTTCTTCATCACCATAGCCCACAAATGCCAAAGTAAAACGACCTTCTTCATAATCACGCTTACGAAGCAAAGTCATACCGAGTACTTCAGTATAGAACGCCAATGAACGCTCTAAATTGCCTACACGTAACATGGTATGCAGCATGCGCATAATCGAGTTTCCTAAATCTATCATTATGTATGAATACTATAGAGATTTAACATGCAAAGTTCAATTTAAGTCTAGAGCACATATACCGCCTTATTTCAAATATCCTTGTCCAAAACCGTAGACCTGCTTAGGCTATTTAACAGCTTAGAATAAAAAAGCCCACTCAAACTGAATAGGCTTTTTTTAAGTTAAATTGAATTATGAACTGGATTTCTGTTCATGTTCTCTCAATAGTTTGGCGACCCAAACCACTAGAATTAAAATCGGAATACCAATTAGAGTTGTCATCAAGAAAAAGTTTGGATAACCGATATTGGTCACAATCGTACCTGAGTAACCGCCTAAAATTTTAGGGGTTAAGGTCATTAATGAACTAAAGATGGCATATTGAACAGCTGTGAAAGAAACACTGGTTAAGCTCGATAAAAATGCAATAAATGCCGCACCAGCAAGACCAGAAGCCAAGTTATCAACAATAATCGCAAAATACAGCCACAGCGAACTATAAGGCTTAATGACCTTACCTTTGATGTCCACATTCTGTTCAGCACTTGCTAAGTTAATCGGTTGAATATCAATACCAAGCACACCTGACATATTGGCTGATGTATTCACTTGATATGCTAAATCGACACTCTTTTTCACCACATCATTTTCTAGTAGTTGAGCCGTTAATGTTTTTTGCTTTGCTGTTTCGAGCGCTTGACCTGGAATTGCAGCACTAAAAACACCAGTTTTATCAAGCTTCGCGTCGAATGGTTTAGCATCCAAAATAATTTGAATTTTTTGATTTTCTTTTAACTCGCCTGCCAAGTATTGTCCACGGACCACGATACTATTTGCAGTCTCTTGAGCTGAAATCGTGTTATCTGAAGTCACTGGCAGCAACATCATTGCTGAGTTTGAAAAAGCATTATTCAAATACGGCAAACTCACCTGTACTGGATGTTGATTCTTCGACTGATAATCCGCACTGACTTTAATATTTTGATCTCCAGCCAAGACTGCTTTTGGAATTTTAACTACCCAAGCACCCGTGTCATCCGGCGTCGCTATATATTGCTGCCCTGCTACATTTACAGTGACATCGCTTAATGGCTGACCTGATTTGACCAGACCGATAAAAATCAAGTTTGTTGAACTTGCTAAAATCGCACCAACAAACATCAATTTCATAATGTTCATGCGCTGCGCTAGCAAACCGCCAAGGAAGCCGCCAACCAAGCTAAAAATCACACCATAGACTTTTACAGCTTCAGCAATCTGCTCTTTGGTGAAGTTTAAATCTTGATAAAACACATTAGAAATGACGCCAGCGATAATATCGGAAATACGGTAAAAACCAATAAGTAACAACAGCACTAAAGCCAGTTTTAGACCATAACGCTTAAAGAAATCTGCAACTGGATTAACCCAAGTTTCAAATGCCATCTGCTTATTTACAGCACCTGATTTCACTAAAACTGAACCGATGCCAAAAGCAACCACCGCTGAACAAATAAAGCGCACAGCCTCTAAACAGAACAATGCAAATGAGTCCGAAATTTGCCACTGCTCTTTCAAGCTTTCAACCGCTACACCTGAATAGATATAACTCAAGACAAAGGCAACCACCGCAGCAAAGAATACCGCGACTAAACGATAATAGTCGGTCCGTTTATAATGCTTTTGTACACGGTCAACCTGCGGCTCACGTATCGATAAAGTTGTGATAATACCGATAACCATTACAGCAGCCATTGCAAGGTAAGTATATTTCCAAGCTTCATAAATATAGTTACCTTTGGCCGTGCCTAAATATGCAGCCAAAAATAACGCCCCTGCACCTGCCACGATCATGCCGATACGATAACCTGCATTATAGGTCGAAGCTAAAACGGTCTGCATTTCAGTTTCTGCCAACTCAATACGATAGGCATCGATCACAATATCTTGCGTTGCGGCAGAAAAACCAAGTAGTACGGCTCCAGCGGCCATTTGGTAAATATAGCTTTGTCCTAAAGCAGGATCTGAAAATGCCATGATACAAATTGCACAGATAATGATAACTTGAGCGATCAACAACCATGCACGGCGCCGTCCGAGTTGTTTAGTTAAAAATGGCACAGGTAACTCATCAATTAATGGCGCCCAAACAAACTTAAACGAATAGCCAAGCGCTGCCCAACTAAAAAAAGTCACTGCACTTTTATCAATTCCTGCTTCACCTAACCAAAGCGATAAACTGGAAAAGATCAGTAAAATTGGAATACCGGCCGAAAAGCCAAGAAAAAGCATAATCAGCGCACGTCGGTCTAAAAATGCAGTAAAAGCAGATTTCCATCCTGAAGCTTGTGTTGTCATGACTCAGTTATTTTTGTCAAAATCGAATGTTGCTATTCAAGCGCTTAATGACAACGGTTTCAACAACATTTATGAAATCATTGTTTTATTTTATCGATATTTCGCATGCTGTTGCTTGATCTTTGGCATTAAACCTGTATACCTTAATTACATATCTCTATTCTTTAGTTTTTTGGATTCAACAGTGACCCAGCGACTTGAACAAATTCACTCTTCTTTATCAACCACTATTAATGAAACCAACACAAAAAACTTAGCAGAAACAGTAACGACACTAAAGAGCGCTTTTGATCAACCCGAAATACAGAATACTTTAACTAAAACCCAGTTGCAGCCGCTTCAGCTGACGCATACGCCTGAACTCAAAAAAATACCAACGTCTACTAAGCGGATCAAACCACTCAATGACTTTTTAGGACAAGATCGTGCTCGAGCTTCGGTCGAGGCTGGCATTGCCTTACCTTACTCAGGCTATAATATTTTTGCTGTAGGCACCGCAGGCTTAGGTAAGCGCACCATGATTAAGCGCTTATTACAGCAACACGCTAAAAATATGCCAACGCCTTCAGACTGGGTCTATGTCAATAATTTTAAGTTTCCGCGTGAACCAATTGCGCTAAAACTTCCTTCTGGTCAAGCGACAAAATTTCAAGCGTTATTACATCAAAGTTGGCAAACCATATTAAAACAGCTTGAACGTCGCTTCACCGCAGAAACCTATCACAATCGCATTGAAATGATTCGCCAACATGCTGGTGATGAACAACATCTTGCTTTAGTTGAATTAACCCGAGAAGGTGAAGAGCTCGATCTTAAACTGATTTCTCAGGATGATGATCATTGTTTCGTTCCGATGCATTTGGTCGATAACAAATACCAAGAAATGTCGAAAGAAGACATCAATGCTTTAAGCAGCAAACAACGTGCTGAAATTGCGTCAAACGTCCGTTATATGGATAAAAAACTTGAACGTCTTGGTCTACATCTTGGTGATCTTGAAGATGACGCACGCGATAAAGTTCAGGTTTTAAACCGTGAAATTGCTAAACAAGTCGTCATGCCGCGTATTGATGTAATTCAAAATAAATTCAGCATGGTTGAAGGCTTGGAAGATTATCTGAAGCAATATGCAGATGACATCATTCAAAATGTTGAGTTTGTGCTTGAGCAAGAAGAAGATGACTTTACACCTGGCCAATTTAACCGCGTGCCATCTCGCTACCAAGCAAACATCATTGCCACACATAAACCTAATGCTGGTGCGCCCGTTATTTTTGAAGATTTCCCAACCCATTACAATTTGTTAGGTCATGTCGAACAACTGACCCAAAATGGCACCATTACTACAGACTTTACCTTAATCCGCCCCGGTGCGTTGCATAAGGCTAATGGTGGTTTCCTTATTTTGGAAGCTGAACAACTTTTAGAGCAGCCTTATGCATGGCAAGGTCTAAAACGTGCATTAAAATCAGGACATTTAAAGCTGTCTTCACTTGAGCATATGCTTACACTAACTGGTAGTATTTCGATTGAACCAGAAGCTATTGATTTAAATATCAAAGTGATCCTGCTTGCTGAACCTGATATTTATTACGATATTTTAGAACTCGAACCAGAACTGGGCAGTGTCTTTAAAATTCGTGCCGATTTTACCGATACATTACAACGTAATGACATTAATGAGCAGGCATATATGCAGCTAATTGCTGATTATGTGCAAACAGACAAACTTCTGCCGTTTGACCGTACAGCACTTGCTGCACTGTTAACTGATTCAAGTCGTCAAGCTGAAGATCAAAGCTCTTTGTCATTACATGCCCTCACCTTAGGTGATTTGATTCGTGAAGCACATCATCATGCAGCACTTGCTGGCGATAAAATGGTGACAGAAACACATATCAACACCGCTCTTGATCATCGTAAATACCGTCTAGGCTACTTGCGTGAATTATATTGGCAAGATCTCACTCGCGGTACACAGTTAATCGAAACCAAAGGTCATCGATTCGGGCAGATTAACGCCCTCTCTGTGATTCAATATGCTGATGTTGAATTTGGTTTACCGTCACGTTTAACGGCTTCGGTTTATCAAGGCGGTGGCGATATTTTAGATATCGAGCGTAGTGTAGAACTCGGTGGTTCTTTACATGCCAAAGGCGTCCTGCTGATGTCGAGTTTCTTAAAGGCACACTTTGGTCGTGAACAAATTTTACATTTTTCTGCTGCCCTTGCCTTTGAGCAAAGCTATGGCCAAGTAGATGGCGACAGCGCAACTGTTGCAGAGCTTTCAGCTCTTATTTCCGCTATTAGCCAATTACCGATCGATCAATCATGGGCAATCACTGGCTCAATGAACCAATTGGGTCAAGTTCAACCGATTGGTGGTGTAAATGCCAAGATTGAAGGCTTCTATGATGCATGTAAATTACAAGGGCTAACAGGCAAGCAAGGTGTGATTATTCCACGCCAAAATATGCAGCACTTGATGTTACGCAAAGATGTGATTGAAGCTGTGCAACAAGGTCAATTCCATATTCACGCCATAGATACCATTGATCAAGCATTAGAAATTTTGATGGCGCGTCCAGTAGGCACTCTTGATAAAAAAGGCCGTTATAGCAAAGGCTCAATCTACGCTGCTGTCATGGAGCAACTTGAATACTGGCAAGCGATTGAAGATGGTGCTGAATTTGAGGAAGAAGAGCCAAAGAAAAAGAAAAAAAAGAAGAAGTCAAAAAAGGACAAAGATAAAAAGGCAAAGAAGTCTGAAGCTCAAGACAGTACTGCTAAAAATGGGACTGCTGAAAACGAGCAACGTGTTGAAGAAAGTCCGACTGAAGACAATCCGTCATAAATCTTCGATGAGTTTATTCATTTGTTGATTTTTCCACCACCCTTTGTGCTTTAAATGCGTATGGGGATGGTGGAAAAACGCATAAACTCCGACTTTTTGATAATTAAGTCATAAAAAAAGCGCCTTAAAGGCGCTATTTTTTATCTGTATCCAATGATTAAAATCATCAAATACATATCCAATTAAGCTTCAGGAGCTGGGCTATATTGTTCAACTAAAGGTTGTAATTCACCTTTTTGGAACATATCAAGCATAATGTCGCTACCACCGATCAACTCACCATTGATCCATAATTGTGGGAAAGTCGGCCAGTTTGCAATTTGTGGAAGAGTTGCGCGAATATCTTGATTTTCAAGAATATTTACATAAGCAAACGGACGACCAATTTGACTGAGCGCTTCTACTGCACGCGCAGAGAAACCACACTGTGGAAACTGTGGAGTGCCTTTCATGTAAAGTAGAACTGCGTGTTTAGCAATTTGGTCACGAATTAACGCTTCTGTATCGCGTGCTTGTTCAGTCATTGATATATCCTCAATAAATCTGCTTCGCATTATACCCAAAACTGAGTAAAACAATATGACTAAAGCAATATTTCACGTTTTATTTACATTTCAGCTTTTCAAGTGAGTCATATTTTGCTTATATAGACCTCTTGATGCTCATATATATATGGCGTCTCCTCTATATTATTTCAATCACCTGACAAATTAGAGTTAGTCATGAATAACATTACCCTTGCCCCAGTACAAACTGATCAACCATCGCACTTGATGCCAGTATTTGGCCGCCAACCGATCAGCTTTGTCCGAGGTCAAGGTGCTCACCTGTATACCGCAGATGGCACAGAATACTTAGACGCACTGACAGGGATCGCTGTTTGTGGTTTAGGTCACTCACATCCTGCAATTACAGCTGCAATTGCTGAACAGGCAGCGACCCTCATTCATACCAGTAACTTATTTGAAGTGCCTTGGCAAACGGCTGCTGCGCAAAAATTAGCTGAAGTTGCGGGTATGGAAGAAGTTTTCTTCTCAAATAGTGGTGCAGAATCAAATGAAGGTGCAATCAAAATTGCACGTAAATTTGGTCATATGCAAGGTGTTGCAAGCCCTAAAATTATTGTTGCTGATCATTCATTCCATGGTCGTACCATGGCAACGTTATCTGCGACAGGTAACAAAAAAGTTCAAGAAGGCTTTGGCCCACTGGTTGAAGGTTTCATTCGTGTGCCTTTCGGTGATATCGAAGCAATTGAAGAAGCTGCAATTCACCACCCAGACATCGTAGCGATTTTGGTTGAGCCGATCCAAGGCGAAGGTGGCGTCAACACTGCTCCTCAAGGTTTTAGCTATTTAGAAGATATTCGTCGTATCTGTAACCAACACAACTGGTTAATGATGCTTGATGAAGTGCAAACAGGTAATGGTCGTACAGGTAAATACTTTGCGTATCAACACACCAATATTGTTCCTGATGTGCTAACTACAGCTAAAGGTCTAGGTAATGGTTTCCCTATTGGCGCAGTCATGACTCAAGGTCGTGGTGTTGGGGTTTTAACATCGGGTAACCACGGTTCAACTTATAGCGGTACTGCATTAGGTTCACGTGTGGTTTATACCGTGATTGATACCATTCAAAAGGAAAACCTTGTTGAAAATGCTGCAAATATGGGTGCGTATCTTGTTGAGCAATTCACAGAGCAACTTGCAGAGCAAAACGTGACTGTTCGTGGTTTTGGTTTAATGGTCGGCATTGAATTACCAAAAGCATGTGGCGAACTTGTGAATATTGCACGTGATGAGCATCACTTGATTATTAACGTAACAGCAGGCTCTGTGATTCGTTTATTACCTACGCTGAACATCAATAAAAAACAAGCGGATATCTTAATTGAACGCATTGTTAAAATGGTGAAAAACTTTCTAGCGTAATTTGTGCCGAAAGTAAAAAAAGCCGCTGATTGCGGCTTTTTTTATATCTTTTTAAACCTTTTTTATTTTTATGAGGCTTCTTGGTATACACGTCCGCCTGGTAATTGACTGAAATACAATTTTAATGCATCTAGGCAACGATGAATCTTGGTAGGCTGTTGATCACGTTTAGACATCACCGCATATAAAGTAAATGATGGTAAACGCCATTCTGGTAAAACTTCAACAAGAGAACCGTTTAATAAGTCTTTTTGCGTATCTAGATATAATATTCTTGCAATGCCATGTCCTTGTTGGCACATTGCTTTTGCAGCAAATACATTATTTGTTGTAAATCGGGAGTGCACATCCAATGCAACCTGCTCTTTAGTCACTGCATTTTCAAATGCAAAATGCTGAAAGTTTCTAACCAAATTTATTTGAACCATATCATGATTTTGTAAATCTTCTGGTCGTGTAATTAAACTGGTTTGGTTGATATAGCTTGGTGCTGCAACGAGAACTTGTTCAACATGTGCCAATGGCACCACATGAAACTGTTGATCATCAATTTTTGAACTCATTCGTAGCGCAATATCAATGCGGCCATCAATTAAGTCAATATATTGATTATCTGCTTCTAGATGAACGGATAAACCGCGATGTGCCGACATCCAATGTGACAATGCAGGAATCACATGATTCGCACAAAGTTCTGGTGTTGATGCAATACGTAATTCACCGACTAAGTCGTCACGAAGTTCATTGATACGAATTTTGCCGCGCTCTGCGGCAGATAGCATCTCTTGGCAACTATGAAAAAAAGCTTGTCCAGCTTCTGTCAAACTTAACTTACGTGTTGAACGATGTAAAAGAATGACTTCCATATCCTGCTCTAGTGAGCGGATTTGCTGACTCACGGCACTCGTGGTAATACCTAACTCACGAGCAGCACCGCTAAACGAATTTTTTTCCACAACGCAAGCAAAGACACCCATTGCTCGAAGTTGATCTAACATAAATTTCCCTCATAAACTTATGAGAAGCTTCATCTTTCGATAAAAGCAACTCATTGTATTATACGGGGATATTTTGCTTTTGCATTATATATTTAATTATTTGGTAAAACTGAAGTTGGATTGATTGGTTTACCATCTAAACGCACTTGGAACTCAAGCATCGTGCGGTTGGTACCCGATGAACCCATCTCACCAATTTGCTGCCCTGCTTTTACAGTATCGCCACTTTTGACATTCATTTTACTGTTATGTGCATATGCAGTGATATAGCCATTAATATGCTTCACCAAAATTAAATTGCCGTACTCTTTAAGACCATCGGCGGCATAGACCACTTGACCATCAGCTGCTGCAAAAATAGGATCACCTGTATTACCTGCGTAACGTGTTCCTTTCACATTCGATGCTAAGTTATAGCCTTGTAATACCGTAGGACGCGATACTGGACTCACCCAACGTAAACTTGAAGAACTGACCACAGGCGTTGGAACTGTAGTTCGCGTCACTGTCGATGGTGTGGTTGAAGCTTGAGTCACGGGCGCTGTTTGCGTTGGCATTGCAATCGTTTGGCGTTGAATTGGTGCCGCTTGAGTCATGGCTTGTGTAGACGTCGTACGACGAGAGCCACTATTTTTAAGGCGAATGGATTGTCCAACATAGATGCGATAAGGCTGGGCAATATCGTTCATTTCTGCGATGCTGACATAGCTCAAGCCATAGCGAGCTGCAATGCCACTTAAAGTATCTCCCGAACGAACTGTATAATAATCCGGAGCAGTCGCATAACGGGTCGCATTATTAATTTGTGGTTTTGACGCACAGCCAGTCATGACCAAAGTTGTAACCACAGCAGCAGATAAAACAAGGGTCTTAAATAATGCTGCAGGAGCGGTAATAACGCGATATTGTGACACCAGGGACATCATCTTCCTCACTAATAATTCAAATATAGTCATTATGAATGGGCTAAGATTAGCAAAAATCCACTCTAAAAAAGTTGCGGCATAACCATTTTCACAAAGTTATAACACTAATACTTAAATTTTAGATAACTCTGCGTGTAAGTTATTCAAAATCTCATAGTTTGTAGCATCCATTTGTATAGGCGTTACACTGACATAACCATTTGCCACGGCAAAAAAATCTGACTCGATATCGGTTAAGCCTTTCTTAGGCTCTGCCACTGCCTCGCCTGCCAATCCAATCCAATAGACTTGACGACCACGCGGGTCTACATGACTGGTAATCGGTTTGGACTGTAAACGTCTTCCTTGATAGGTCACTTTGGTGCCTTGAAGTTCAGCAACATCTGGAATATTAATATTAAAAATATGTCGTGCAGGTAGCGCGGGTAGTCCTTTGGCAATAAAATCATGCACCCATTGCGCGGCGACTGCATAATCTTCTGGGTTATTATAACTACGCACATTTGGCCCAGCCAAAGACACGGCTAGCGCAGGTTGTTTCATTAAACGGCCTTCAAATGCGGCACCCACTGTCCCTGAATACAGCACATCATCACCCAGATTTGCGCCGCTATTGATCCCACTCACCACCAGATCAAATTCAAAATCGAACAGACCATTCATTGATAAATACACACAGTCCGCAGGTGTACCATTTACTGCCCACATATTTGGTGCAATTTCGACAGGTCGTAATGGTCGATCTAAAGTCAGTGCACTTGAAAAACCGCTGCGTTCGCTTTCAGGTGCAACAATCACCACACGACCGAGAGGACGCAATGCATGTGCTAAAGCTTGGATACCGGGAGCAAAAACGCCATCATCATTGGCAATTAATATATTCACGACTAAATTTCCATTACTAAAAAATTAAAAATGACTCGCAAGAACATTTTATTGAAATATATGAATAATTATATATATTTACATTTCAACATCCAGCATAAATGTGTGTGTACAAAATGAATAAAACCGTAGCACTTCGTGGTTTATTGAGCTTTGCTCTAGCAGCTTGCATGACTCAAACTGTGGTCGCAGACAATGACTTCACTCAAGAAGAAGCCAATACCATCGTAAAAGAAGATATTGCATCTGCACAAGTCATGTTAGAAGTATGCCCTGCGATTATTGGTCAAAATGCAAAATTTGATGCCAACATTCAAGCACTCACTAAAACATATCTTGCTGATTATTCTGATAAATCAATGACATTAGAAAAACTACAGTCTGACAGCGAATATAAATCAGTTCTTGAAGAAGCGCGTCAAGCTGCTAAAGAAACTGATAAAGCTGAGCAAAAATCAGTTTGTGATGACGTTTTAAGTTATGAAGGTTAATTGATCATTCAGCTTTGGACGTCCTCTAAATAGGTTAGTCCTTATTGCATCAAACCTGCCAAAAAAAGGATGAAGCCTTATAGCCTCATCCTTTTTTCTTTCACAATGTATTGATTTTTAAACAGCTTCAATACAATTTTCTACTGATCTCTACCAGAAATACGATTAAGCTAAGCAAATAAATTTTAGCTATTTGATATCTTTTAGGTTATTTAACAGGTTATTTAAATGAAAAACTCCTTTGTAAAATCTCTTTGTGCCCTTAGCCTTTCTGCTTTTGCTTTCACTACCATGTCTGCACATGCCGCAGATGAAAAAATTGAAGTTACCCCTACACCTCAAGTGACCAGTCAAGAACTTGCAGCTATCTATGTACTATCTGAAGTCTGCCCAAAATTGGTGAATGACAAAGATCAACCAAAGTTTGAAGCGGGTTATGCAAAATTAGCTAAAGAATATATGCCGAATGAAAAGAACCCAGTAAATGCTTTACAGCAACTCAGCAAACAAAAAAGTTTTAAAGACGCTTTAAAAGAAGCGCAGTCTGATGCGAAGAAAGCTGGCGATAAGAAAAATGGTGCGATTTGCAAAGAATTGACTGCTTACAGCAAATAATACCAATTGGTTACAATACTTTTAAAATAAGCGCTTGCACCCCATAGCAGTCCGCCTAGCTTTGTCCTAAAATGCTAGGCTCTTTGTGCTTATACCTAAGTTATTGGAACCACCCAGAATGACCCGAAAAACCGCCCTTGCCGCATTACTACTTGCACCTAGTTTTTCATTCGCGGCAACTGTCCTTTCTGCACCACCTGAATTAAATAATAAATCTTATGTGCTGATGGACTATGAGACAGGGCAAATCCTTGCTTCTAAAAATGAAAACGAAAAATTAGCTCCTGCTTCAATGACAAAAATGATGACCAGTTACATCATTGAGCAAAAGTTATTAAGCGGTGAACTAACTGAAAATGAAAAAGTACGTATGAATGAGTCGGCTTGGTGTCGCGGCAGCAGCACTGAGTCATGTATGTACGTTCCGCTCAACGGTACTGCAACTGCATTAGAAATGTTACGTGGCATTATCATTCAGTCGGGTAACGATGCTTCTAAAGCTATGGCAGAACATATTGCTGGCAATGAAGGCACCTTTGCCCACATGATGAACCAAGAAGCGAAACGTATTGGCATGGTGAATACTCAATTCATCAATGCGACAGGTATGCCAGCTGAAGGTCATTTCTCAACTGCCAAAGATATGGCGACTCTAGCGCAACATATCATTCATGACAGTTCAAAATACTATCCGATCTACTCTGAAAAAGAATTTACGTTCAATGGCATTAAGCAAGGCAACCGTAATGCCCTGCTTTATACTGACCCAAGTGTAGATGGTTTAAAAACTGGCCATACTGAAGAAGCGGGCTACTGCTTAACGACTTCAGCTAAACGTGGTCCTTTACGTTTAATTTCAGTGATCTTTGGTGCGCCAAGCATGAACGAACGTGCATCTCAAACACGTGAAATTTTAGCTTGGGGTTATGCAAACTTTGAAACTGTAAAAGTCCAACCTGCTAAACAAGTGCTTGCAAAAGCAAAAGTTTGGTACGGTAAAGACAATGAAGTTCAAGTAGGTCTAGCTGAAAACTTTAACGTGACGATGCCTAAAGGCGAAGCGAACGCCATTAAAACTCAATTGGTTGTTCAACCAAAATTAACTGCTCCTTTAAAACAAGGTCAAGTGGTTGGTAAATACGTTGCAACGCTTAATGGCAAAGTCATTGCTGAAAAACCACTTGTAGCTCTACAAAATGTCGAAGAAGCTGGTTTCTTTGCAAAAATGATTGATCACATCAAACAATTCTTTAGTAACTTATTCTAAATTTGATGAAAACTCGATATTAAGACTAAAGTGAAAGCATCTAGATTTCGGTCTAGGTGCTTTTTTATTTTATACTGCCTAAAAACCTGTAGATGACTTTCCTATGAGCCAAAACATTCGCCCTTATTTAGACACTGTTCCACGTATTGCTGACTCTTGCTATATCGATGAAATGTCAGTCTTGATTGGCGATGTTGTATTGGCTGAAAATGTTTCGGTTTGGCCATTTGCTGTGATTCGTGGTGATGTAAACCATATTCGTATTGGTAAAAACTCTAATGTGCAAGATCACTCAATGTTGCATGTGAGTCATAAAAAAGCCGATAAACCTGAGGGTTCTCCACTGATTATTGGTGAAGATGTGACAATTGGTCATCATGTGAAATTACACGGTTGTACCATTGGTAATCGTGTTTTAATCGGTATTGGCACGATTATTTTGGATGATGTAATTGTTGAAGATGATGTGATGATAGGCGCTGGTTCACTTGTCCCACCCAATAAAGTTCTAGAAAGTGGTTATTTATATGTGGGCAGTCCAGTCAAAAAAGTCCGCCCACTAACCGATAAAGAAAAAGCATTTTTACCGTATTCAGCGCAGAATTATGTGAAGGTGTCGGGGAATTATAAATAAAATAGATTTTGCATAAGATTTTTATGTAAAAAAATGAAAACTCAGGTAGGTCTAGCATTACTTGCTATTGTAGCAACTAATGAAAATATTTAGAGAAATGCAAGTGTTCTAAATTTATTAGAAAAAAACTTAAAAATAGAAAATGAAGTCTGTAATAAAAAAAATTGTAAAAAGTCAGTTTAATCAAGAAAATTTCATCTTTAATTAAAGTTGAAATGCAAATGGGATATGAAGCCAAATTAGATGGCGGAATAATTTATCCAAATCCAAGATTTACAACACATACATTCACATTAACTTCGGCTGCTAGACGTATTTCATGAAAAAATATCTAATTTTAACTATTCTTTTTAGTACAGTTTTCACTATAACTGGATGCTCTAATGCACAAGAGATTCCAAAGAAACATGAAGTTGTAGAAGAACAAAAAATATCCCTATCAGATGATATTATCATCCAAAAATACAGAACATTAATGAATGATATAGACATTCATAACCCTAAATCTAAAGAAAAATTAAAAAATATTTTATTAGATGTAAAAAAAATCCAAGCTCAAAATGAGCGAGAAAAAATAGAAATGAATATTTATCTCTCTTTAGAAATGTATCAAGAGGCTTATGAATTAAATAAGAAACAACTCAATGAGAGACCAACTCAAGCTAAATTATTTAAGCACTGTGAACTAATGCAAATTTTGAAGTATCCGCAAAATGACCTGCGATCTTGTCAGAGTAAAGTAGCAGAAGGTATAAGGAATGAATTAAATACTATCCCCAAAGATGATCCAGCTTATCCGTATGCTAAATGGGGATATTTATTAGCTATGTATAAATCAGGACATGGTGAGTATAAAGAACAAATGGAAAAATTCATTAACTCGACTACAGATGAAACAATGAAGTTCCAATTTCAGGGTTCTTATGAAATGGCAATTGAAAGTAACAATTGAAATAGTGCATGTATTAATTATTTTTTAATATTAATCATATCCATATTACAAAAAAAGCCTATATCAACTGTTCAGGGCTTTTTATGATTCATTGTTTCCAACCCTATTTATGAAACAGTGTTCCATAAATTTCTACGCTAAAAAATATCTCTCCAAAGAATTCACCTCCCATCATAGCCACCGCTCTCTAAATTTTGTAGAATAGCGTTTTTACCCCATGGTGCTTTTCTATGACCGCTTGGACTGCTCACGTCACTGTTGCGACAGTCGTTGAAAAAGACGGAAAATTCCTATTTGTTGAAGAACATACAGAAGGTGTTACCCATACTGTATTTAATCAACCTGCAGGCCATGTCGAAGCTGGCGAAACCATTATTGAAGCAGCCATTCGAGAAACCATGGAAGAAACAGGTCACGATGTAGAAATCACGAACCTTCTAGGCATGTATACTTATACTCCCCCGATGTTCCCTGATCGTACTTATTTCCGTTTCTGTTTCTTAGCTAAAGACATTCAGCACCATGCCGATGCACAATTAGACACAGGTATTGTCGGTGCAGTATGGATGACGCTTGATGAGCTCATTGAGTCTGCCCGTGCGCGTAGTCCATTAGTCATCAAAGCTGTACAAGATGCTCTTTCAGGTCAAAAATTTCCTTTATCGCTCATTTACGAGCACCAAAATTCTCCCTTAATTTCAAATTTGGATGCTTAATCCTATGCAACAACGTGTCATCGTCGGTATGTCTGGTGGTGTAGATTCTTCTGTATCTGCAGCACTGTTACTTCAACAAGGGTATCAAGTTGAAGGTCTTTTCATGAAAAACTGGGAAGAAGATGACGGCACGGAATACTGTACGGCAATGGAAGATCTTGCCGATGCTCAAGCCGTTTGTGACAAAATTGGTATCAAACTTCATACCGCAAACTTTGCGATGGAATATTGGGACCGTGTCTTTGAGCATTTTTTAGAAGAATATGCCGCTGGTCGTACACCAAATCCAGATATTCTCTGCAATAAAGAAATTAAATTCCGTGCATTTCTTGACCATGCTGTGAACTTAGGTGCTGACTTTATTGCGACAGGCCATTATTGCCGCCGTGGTGAAACACTAAAAAATTCACGTGGTGAAGAGTATGCCCCTCTACTGCGTGGCGTAGATCAAAATAAAGACCAAACCTATTTCCTACATGCAGTGCATGGTCGTGAAATTAACAAGACCTTGTTCCCTGTGGGTGAAATTGAAAAACCACAAGTACGTAAAATCGCTGAAGAATTAGGTCTAATCACCGCGAAGAAAAAAGACTCTACTGGCATCTGCTTTATTGGCGAACGTCGATTTAATGACTTCTTAAAGCAATATTTACCTGCTCAACCCGGAAAAATCGTCTTAGACACGGGTAAAGAGGTTGGTGAACATCACGGCTTAATGTACTATACGCTCGGCCAACGTGGTGGCATCGGTCTTGGTGGTCTAAAAGGTGCTGAAGAAGGCGCTTGGTTTGTACTTCACAAAGACATTGAGGGTAACCGCCTAGTCGTTGGTCAAGGTCATGAACATCCACTCATGCAAAGCACCATTTTATGGTCTGAAGCGATTGATTGGGTGGCTGGTGAACAAGAGATTCCTGAAACAGGCTTCCGCTGCACAGCGAAAACTCGTTATCGTCAGCCTGACCAAGACTGTACATTATTTAAAGACTCTACAGCGCCAAATGGTGTGCGTGTCGAATTCGATGAGCCACAACGTGCTGTTACACCGGGTCAAAGTGTGGTGTTCTACACCGGTGAAGTTTGTTTAGGTGGTGGTGTGATTCATCATACCAATGCCCCTAAACCGGATTTTATTTCATAAGGATTGTTTCGGATGACAGAGTTACCGTTTCAACAGCCTCAAACTCTGAATACTCGCCAAAATCGCGCATTGGCGTTAGCTGCTGTTTTTCAAGCGACGCAGCTAACCCATATGACCGCATTGACGGGTACGCAAAGTATTGGTGAAAGCGGTAACTTTTATTTTGAACATCTCATTAAAGCCAGTTTAAATATCCGTCCCAAGTCGAATCAGTCTAGTCAGACGCTCGATTTTTTTAGTGGTTTGGCGGATATTTCACTGGGTTTAAAGACCTTAGAAAGTAGCATTACTCAGCCCTTCAATACTTCTCCCAAATCTAGACTTCCTAAACTTGCCAATACCAAGCTACCCATGACGTATGCGATGGCGTTATTACAGTTAGAAAAGAAAGTCTACAGCAATCCCAAATTTGTCGAAATCATTGAACAATCCCAACAAAAAATCCTAAGACAGCTTTCCTTTTTCGATAATAATTATTTACATCCAAGTATCATTGCCAATTTAGCGCAAACCTATATTGAAACTGCTGGCCAAATTAATCCACGTATTATGGTTCGTGGTAATGCCGAAGCATTTAAAGACACCTCTCATACCAATCGCATTCGCGCCACCTTATTTACCGGCTTACAAATGGCACATTTATGGCGTCAGCTCGGTGGTAGCTCATGGGGTATGATTTTCAGTAAGCGCAAGCTACTACAAGATATTCAAGATCTTGCCCGTTTACAGTATCAGGTGGTTTAACTGATGCAGTACGGGCTTTTTGTTTTACGTTTAATTCCAAAATTTAAGGAATCGCTATGAACGCTTTAACCGCACTTTCTCCATTAGATGGACGTTACGCAAGCAAATGTGATGCTCTACGTCCCTTCCTCTCTGAGTTTGGTTTAATCCATGCTCGTGTGACTGTTGAAGTGCGTTGGTTACAAGCGCTTGCAAACCGCCCTGAAATCACTGAAGTTCCTGCGTTCAGTGCTGAAACCAACGCTGCGCTTGATGCAATTGTTGCGAACTTCTCTGAAGACAATGCAAACCGCATTAAAGAAATTGAACGTACAACAAACCATGACGTAAAAGCAGTTGAGTACTTCTTAAAAGAGCAAATCGCACATATCGATGAGCTTAAAAATGCAGGCGAATTTATTCACTTTGCATGTACATCAGAAGACATCAACAACTTGTCTCACGCTTTAATGCTTAAAAATGGCCGTGAAGTTTTAGTTGCAGCAATGCAGCAAATCATCGATTCAATCGTTGCTTTGGCTGAAAAACATGCTGAACAACCAATGTTGTCTCGTACACACGGTCAAACTGCTAGCCCAACAACTTTGGGTAAAGAAATGGCGAACGTAGCTTACCGCCTTGCACGTCAAATCAAACAATTCAAACAAGTTGAACTTCTAGGTAAAATTAACGGTGCTGTAGGTAACTACAACGCTCATTACTCTGCTTACCCTGAAATTAACTGGCCTGCTCATTCTCAAGCTTTTGTAGAGTCTTTAGGTTTAACCTTCAACCCGTACACGACTCAGATTGAACCGCATGACTACATGGCGGAACTTTTTGATGCGCTACGTCGTTTCAACACAATCTTAATCGACTTTAACCGTGACGTTTGGGGATACATCTCACTTGGTTTCTTCAAACAACGTTTGAAAGAAGGCGAAGTTGGTTCTTCAACAATGCCACATAAAGTTAACCCAATTGACTTCGAAAACTCTGAAGGTAACTTGGGTATTGCGAATGCGGTATTGGCTCACCTTGGTGAAAAACTTCCTGTATCTCGTTGGCAGCGTGACTTAACTGACTCAACTGTGCTTCGTAACATGGGTGTTGGTTTTGCACAAAGTTTGATTGCATTTGAAGCTTGCTCTAAAGGTATTGGCAAACTTGAATTGAATGCTCAACGTATTCTTGAAGACCTTGACCATGCTCAAGAAGTTCTTGCTGAACCAATTCAAACTGTTATGCGTCGTTATGCAGTTGAAAAACCATACGAAAAACTTAAAGCCCTCACTCGTGGTCAAGCAATGACTCGCGATATGATGGTTGATTTCGTAAATGGTAATGAGCTTGAAGCTGTTCCTGCTGCTGACCGTGCGCGTCTTGCAGAAATGACACCTGCAACATATACAGGTAATGCATCAACTCAAGCAGCAAACATTAAAGATCTTATTTCTAAAATCTAATTTTAGATAGATCAAAAAAACGAGGCTTCATGCCTCGTTTTTTATTTATAATACTTCTTCTCTCTTTGAGATAAGGAGCATGCTCCGCAAGGAGATAGAAAATTTAGACGTAATTTTATTCTGCAGGGCAATATTTCGCCCAATCATCTTTCATCCGTTGTAATTCACAGCCTGTTAAAACATCTGAATAATAAACATAATATGTGGCATCGGGATATTGAATCTCATGGCGAAACATCATGCCGCGCAAAGATACAGAGAGCTCTTCTGGAAAATCATCTGTTAAATTAAGTTCTTCAAACTCATAGTTAAAATAACAATTTTGAGTCGCAATAAATGCCTCAACAACGGCCATAGTTACTTCCAAATACTTAAACATCGATATTCATCTGAGTTTAATACAATCTTTTTAAAAATACTTATCCCCAGCCGCAAACTAAAGACATTTGAAAAAATAATGCACAAATTCTAGCGCCGTCTAACTAACACTTTTCATCGCATTATGGCTATACTTGCCGCGAATTATAACCACTGCACACCGATAAAAATTTTGAGCTTTGCCTTTTCATGATTGATTTCAAATTAAAACTTAAGCACATCTTAGCTTTTGCGTTATTAACGCTTGCCATTGTGATCACCAGTATCCAACCTTTAGAAATGGAAGCGTATATCCTCCATCAAATCGGCACAGCGTTTATGCTGATCGTGTTACTCGTTTTCCTCTATAAAATAGGGCTAACTTTCACAACAGTTTGCCTGTATCTTGGCTTTTTACTGATTCATGTCATTGGTGCCCATTATTTATATTCTTATGTGCCTTATTCTGAATGGACACAAGCTCTCCTCGGTTTCAATCTTGACCAAAGCATGGGATGGAGTCGGAATATGTATGATCGGCTTGTACATCTTGCCTATGGTTTGCTGCTCTACCCGTTCTTTTATCGCATATTTCAAATCTGGCTACCGCAGTTAAAAGCCGGAACACTCTTTTTATTGGTCGTACAATTCGTCATGGCGACCAGTTTATTTTATGAATGGATCGAATGGCTGATTGCCATTGGCTTATCACCAGAGGAAGCTGAAAATTACAATGGGCAACAAGGTGATATTTGGGATGCACATAAAGATATGCTACTTGCAACACTTGGTGCGATGATCACTGGCGGCCTTTTATATTTCAATCTGAAAAAATCTTAAATAAAAAAGCACTCATCAGAGTGCTTTTTTATCGCTATATTCATGAATGGATGTATTAATTATTAATAGAGTGGTAGCACATTTAAGGATTGATCTAACTGATCTAAAGCGCCCCATGCTGTTTGGAACGCTGCATTCGAAACTGCTGTCCCACCCGATACAGGATTGATGGACGCATTTAAATAAGATGAATCATCTGATATTACATCAAGAGCATTGTTTGGCTCTTGATTGCTCAATAAGCTGTTCAAATCGATTTGATCATCAGAAATAAAAGAGCTTATTTCGTTTAAGCCAAAGCCCGACACACTGTGCTGCGCAAGTACATCAAATACATTATTATCATCTATTAACTGCGATGCTTGATCATGTAATTCATTCGAAGCCTGTTCTTCTGAGATCAAGAATAAACTCGCTTTAGCAACTGTCATCGCTTCAACTGTAATATCAAATGCTGAGCTTTTGGCACTGGTATTTCCAGCTAGATCCGTTTGGGTAAAACTATAGCTATACTTACCTGCCGCTAAGTCAGATTCTGGTGTATACAACCATTTTCCACTGGTATCTGCTTTGACCGTTGCCACTGCGACGCCATTTTTATAAATGGTGATCGTGGCATTTGCCTCACCTTTGCCTTCAAAACTTGGGGTTGAATCTTGAGTGCTCTCCCCCTGTTTAATGGTGAGCTTTGTCGTCTCGCGATCATCATACACAGTCGTCAATGTCGGCGCGGATGGCGCAATGGTGTCCTTTGTACCAATCACTTGCGTGCTCTTTGAGCTATTGCCAGCGGCATCTGTCGCAGTCACTTGGACAACATTATTATCTGTTACTGCGCTGCTTAATTTCACCGTATAGCGACCATCGTCACCTACAGTTGCGGTACCAAGCGTATTTCCTGCACTGTTTTTAATGGTAATTTTGGCACCAATTTCAGCGCTTCCCGACACCTCTGTACCATCAGTATTGATTATTGCTGTTGGTGCAACGGGTGCCGTATTATCCGTTCCAGCAGTGACATTTAAAGGTAACGATTGATTCCCTGCTGCATCAACCACAATAATAGTTGTCTTATTACTATCCGACAGTGCTGGGGACAATGTCAGTTTAAATTGACCATTGGCATCTACCGTAGTGGTAGCAATGACTTGTAAATTTGCATCTAATATTTGAATGGTGCTATTGGCTTCGGCAGTACCAACCAGCTCAGTTCCGGCTTTATTCACTTCAATCTTAGGTTGATCAGGTCGAAGCGTATCTTTGCCCATCTCAACTGACTGCACTTCAGATTTGTTGCCGGCTTTATCTTCTACAATGACTTTAGCCGTCTCACCTGCTTGTAAAGTATTACTTAATGCAATGGAGAAATTGCCATCACTTGCCGCAGTCACAGGCCCACCTAAAAGCGTTGTGCCATCTGCAGCATAAACATAAACTTTTGCACCCGCTTCGGCAAAACCAGAGACAAACTTACCGCTTTCATCCACTTGTGCATTTGCCGCGTCCGGCGAAATTGTATCTTTATTACCCGTCAATATCGTCGATTGTGAACTATTTCCCGCCTTGTCTTTAGCGTACAAAATTACGCGATTGCCGTCTGTAATCGCATCATCTAAAGTAATTTTATAGTTGCCATCGGCATCTACTTTAGATTGACCAATCGTATTGCCTTTCGCATCTACGATATAAACCGTTGCACCAGCTTCCGCCTTGCCGGACACGACTTTTCCATCACTATCAAAACTTCCAGTTGGCGTACTTGGTGCTGTTTTGTCATTGCTAGAGGATTGTTCATCTTCTTTGTCAAATGCCAGCAAATATACCGCTTCTGCACCCAAGATCGCCAATCCTGCTTTAAGTAGAGATGGCGAACCATCATCTTCACTTGCAACTTCTGTAGCTTGAGCTGGTGTTGTCGCCTGATTTAATTGAGTCGATGCAGCTAAAGGTTGCATAAATTCATTCACAGAACGATAGCTAATTGTTTTGCCATCGACATCCATTTCAACCAATTCAAATTGCTCTGGCCCACTATGCACGAGCAAAGAATTATCAGAGCCAAAGTCATCTGTATAAAAATCATCAATCACGATTTTTTGACCATTTTTCAGGGTAATCACACATTGATTACCTACCCTATGGATCGACTGAATATCGGCTGGCTTGAGTTCTAACTGAATAACGGACGGTTGAGATATTTGTATTTTTGTGGCCTGAGTTTCTTTTAAAATCGTTTGATCTTTCTTTGATATCACGACAATTTTTGTCATTTCGCCCTCAGTGTTATTATGTAATAAACATCTAATAAATAATTAGTTAAGTACCTTATCAAATTGGTGCTGAACAGACAAACCATTCTGGATGTAAATTCATCAGAATTATATTTATTTAATTTTTCACCTTAAATTCTACGCCAATAACAGCGGTTTCTATGGTTCTATCCATTTTAATATTTTAGATTCAGCCAAGTTTGGATAATCAAAATTATCAAAGTATTTATAAATGATTGCTGTTTATTAGCCGCGCTTGCTGCAATTTTCAAAGTAGCGTCATTTAGAATAAAAAAAGCTCACCGAAGTGAGCTTTAAAGACATCATAACAAAAACGATTTTAGAGTTTAGGATCACGCAACTGCACGAGACTCGAATTGGCTTTGCTCAATGACTCCATCACTTTAGACATGACTGCAGGAACCAATGAATCCGCAATTTGTGCTGCTTGTAAGCCCAACTTCTCACCAAGTGTTGGCTTTTTGCGGGTTTCAATCATATATACATCATGTTGTGGCATGAGACTTAATAGATATTCATCTGACGTTTGGAGCTTATCGACTAGATTAAGATCAAGGGCATCTTGCCCATACCAATGCTCACCTGTTGCGACTTTATCGACATTGAGCTGAGGACGGTATTTTTCAACAAAGTGTTTAAACAAGTTATGGGTTTGCTGCAACTCTTCTTCAAATTTGGCTTTACCTTCAGCAGTATTTTCACCAAACATCGTTACGGTACGTTTGAACTGACCCGCAGTATACAACTCAAAATCGATATGTTTTTCTTTCAATAAACGGTTAAAGTTTGGCACTTGTGCAACCACGCCAATCGATCCCACAACTGCAAATGGAGCTGAAACTATTTCATTTGCAATGCAGGCCATCATATAGCCACCACTTGCAGCAACTTTGTCCACACAAATGGTTAAGTTAAATCCAGCATCACGTAAACGTACCAATTGTGCTGCAGCCAGACCATAGCCATGCACCATCCCGCCTGGGCTCTCTAAACGTAAAACCACGCGGTCGCGCCCAGCTTTTGCTGTCGCTAAGATTAGAGTAATTTCTTCACGTAGACTTGTTACCGCAGATGCAGCGGTATCACCATTAAAATCAATCACATAAATTTTTTGGTTATTCTTCTTACGTGCGCGCGCTTCTTTTGATAATTGTTGGCTTAGTTGCAGCAGCTCAAGTTTAGATGCAGTGGTTTGCGCAATTTTTTTTCGTTGTTCATTAATACGTGCATTTAAGTGACTTACACGAATTTCCGCAGGCAACTTGGGATTATGAAATAGCATAAAATTGAAACTCATTTAATTCATATTTATGTTGTATAACATGTGGGTTGCATCACAAAAATTCAATCTATTTTTTGAAAATAATTCTCATTGAGCCAAATTGAGTATTTTATTTCTACTAAGCTTTTTCTACCTAATCATAAAGTCCATAAAAAAAAGAGCCTTTCGGCTCTATTTTTAAACCGATTAGATTAACCAAAACGCCCGGTAATATACGCTTCAGTCAACTGATGATCCGGTTGAGTAAAGACTTTTTCAGTGGAATTCACTTCAATCAAATCACCCAAATGGAAATATGCGGTACGGTCAGATACACGTGCTGCTTGTTGCATCGAGTGCGTCACAATCGCAATGGTATATTGCGCTGAAAGTTCAGTGATGAGTTCTTCTACTTTAGCTGTTGCAATTGGATCCAGTGCTGAACATGGTTCATCCATCAAAATCACTTCAGGACTGACTGCAATGGTTCGCGCAATACATAAACGTTGCTGCTGACCACCTGAAAGTCCCGTACCCGGTTGGTTTAAACGGTCTTTCACTTCATCCCAAAGCCCTGCTTTACGTAGGCTATTTTCAACAATTTCTTCCATATCGTATTTGTCACGTGCCAATCCATGCAATTTTGGACCATAAGCCACATTGTCAAAAATTGACTTTGGAAATGGGTTCGGCTTTTGGAAAACCATACCCACTTGGGCACGAAGTAACACCACATCGAGATTTGGATCATAGATATCTTGATTATCCATGAGCACTTGCCCTGTCACACGACAAGAATCAATCGTGTCATTCATACGGTTGAGCGTACGTAGAAACGTTGACTTACCACAACCAGACGGTCCAATAAAGGCAATCACTTCATTTTCATAAATGTTCAGATCAATGCCTTTGATCGCTTCAGATTCGCCATAGTACACATGCACATCATTGGTACTGATTTTCACATTGCTCGATTTCGCATCTTTTTTCGCGCTAGATTGCGTATCGAATTGTGACACAAACGCAGTATTGGTTTGTTTTTGGCTGCCCTGAGCAGAGGTAAATTGTGTTTGTTCTGGATTCACGGACTTATCCTGATCTAAGGAATTCTTTTCAGTTGTAACGACGCTATTCATATAATGCCCTCAATTACCAGCGTACTTCAAATTTCTTACGTAACCAGATGGCTAAACTGTTTAAGCCGATCATGAGAGCAAGAAGTACAATGATTGCTGCTGCGGTACGTCCTTCAAAGAAGTTACGTAGCTCATTACCTTGCCAAAGGAAAATTTGTACAGGTAATGCAGTGGATTGATCTAAAGGAGTGGCTGGTACACTTGCTACAAAGGCACTCATACCAATCAATAATAATGGAGCAGTTTCACCTAGGGCTTGCGCTACACCAATAATGGCACCGGTTAAGATACCTGGTAATGCCAGTGGCAAGACGTGGTGAAATACAGTTTGTAAACGTGATGCACCCAAACCTAAAGCGGCTTGGCGGATCGATGGAGGAACAGCTTTTAGTGAAGCACGTGTGGTAATAATGACCGTTGGCAAAGTCATCAAACTTAAGACTAAACCACCAACCACAGGAGCCGAAAGCGGCATATGCATCCAACCAATAAAGATCGCTGCACCAAGCAAACCAAAGACAATCGAAGGAACCGCTGCTAGATTGTTAATATTGACTTCGACAACATCGGTAATCCAGTTTTTAGGTGCAAACTCTTCTAAGTAAATTGCAGATGCTACACCAATTGGAATCGAAATAATGATCACGATCAGCATCATAAATAACGACCCCATAAACGCCCCAGCTAAACCTGAAGTTGCAGGTGAGCTACGAGAGTCTGGATTCTTAAATATTTCAGTATTAAATGAGTTAGTAATAACACCATCCGCTTTGAGTTTATCTGCGAGTTGGCGTACTTCTGGGCTCAATTGTTGCTGTTCATCAGGCAAGCTGCGGTCAATATTACCCGCTAACCAGACATCGACATTGGCATCTGCAAGGATTTTAAAATCTTGCTTTTGACCGATCAATGACGGATCTGCCATAACCATGTCACGTAAGCGATATGCTTCTGAACTGGTATATAAACTGTTGAGATCATCACGTTGAGAGGCAATCGCTGGATCTTTTGCAATGATCCCATTTACGATCAGCGCATCCCAATCCACCATGCCCATATCAGTTTGCCAAGCAATATAGCGCTCTTGGAACTGTGCAGGAGATTCACCTTCTTTTTGAACCGGTTTCGCTCCTACATTGACGATACTTGGATCAAAAAACACAGGCACTGTCATCGAGCTTTGCCAAAATGCAGGTAAGCCTTTGGCTAAAATACTGCCAAACAATAGCACGACGAAAAATAAACCGGTCACTACTGCACTAAAGCCCAAGACACGGAAGGTATTTTCTTTACGGTGTCTTTTCGCCAATGAGTTTTCAATGATTTTCTTACGTTTTTCACGAAGCTCTGCGGCTGCGTGCGGATCAAAAGTTTGATCCATATTTGATGTATTCGTCGTACTCATTCGTATTGCTCACGGTATTTACGCACAATGTACAGTGCAACAATATTCAGCCCTAAGGTAATCACAAACAGTGTTAAACCGAGTGCAAAAGCAACCAATGCTTGAGGACTCGCAAAGTCTGTATCACCTGTTAATTGGTTTACGATGGTAATAGTGACTGTAGACACTGCTTCGAGCGGATTAATGTGTAGTAAAGGACTGTTCCCTGCTGCAAGTACCACAATCATGGTTTCACCAATTGCACGAGATGCTGCCAATAAGAATGCACCGATAATGCCCGGCAAAGCTGCAGGTATCACTACTTGGCGAATCGTTTCTGATTTTGTTGCACCCAAACCGAGTGAACCGTCACGAAGCGCGCGAGGAACTTGAGTAATGATGTCATCAGATAATGATGAAACGAATGGGATAATCATAATCCCCATCACAAAGCCTGCTGTTAGAGCACTGGTTGCATTAATATCGAGTCCAATATATGCGCCAAGCTGTTTTGCAAAGGGTCCAATAATCATTAAGGCAAATACACCGTAAACGATGGTTGGAATACCTGCGAGAACTTCAATGGCCGGTTTTGCCCAAGCACGGAAACTTGGCTTTGCATATTCAGCCAAATAAATTGCAATCATTAGACCAACAGGAACAGCAACCAGTAGTGCAATACCACTAACCATGAGTGTGCCCCAAAGGAGTGGCAGCAAACCATAACTACCTTCGGCATTCCCTGATGTACTAAAACCTGGGTTCCATTCAGTGCCCAAGAAGAAATCGAGTGGACTGACAAAACTAAAGAAACGCATGGCTTCACTGAACATCGACATCACAATGCCAACTGTTGTCAGGATTGCGACCCCCGAACACAGTGCCAATGCGATATTAATAACTTTTTCGACTTGGTTACGTGCACGATATTTTTCTGCGATGCGGCGTTTAGCCATAACTAAACCAATCAATGCCGCACAAATTACAACGGCCAATTTTGCATATGAGCCGATGTTTTCAATTTTCTGTAACTGTTCTGCTGCTGCAAGTTCATATGCAGCTGGCGTATCACTTACTCCAAAACCAGAAGCAATCGCTTGGACGCGGTCAACCATTACGCTTGTGCTTGCAGGATCTAAACCTAAACGAATATTTTCTGGGACATTATTTAAAATAACGTGTTGAAAAATACTCGGTTCAACCAAGTTCCAAACAATCAAGATTAAAAAAGCGGGAATCCCACACCATAAAGCGACCAAAACACCATAATAGCCCGGTCGTGAATGCAACATTGCTGAGTTATTGCCTTTACCTGCAAGTTTGCGACTTTTGGTCAGTCCAACTTGATAAGCGATTGCAATAATTGCGAGCAACACACCAATAAGTAGCAGATTCATGTAATCTCCACTGTTTTTTCAAAAGCCCTTCTTGAAAAAACTGTTTCTTTGCAAAAAGCCAATGGCAGGTCAATCCTGCCATTGGCTGTTTCAATCCAATTATTTAACTGCTTTACCAGCTTTAAAGTTTGCAAGAACTGCAGCGCGCTCTTTGTCAGACATTGAAATTAAGCCTGCTTTTTCAAGCTTAGAACCTTTACCAGATACTTTTTTGCTTACAAAGAATTCTGTAAATTCTTTCAAGCCTTTGATTGATTTAAGATGCTCACCTTTCACGTAGAAGAACAATGGACGTGATACAGGGTAAGAACCATTCAGAATTGTTTTCTCAGATGGCGCAACATTGTTTACTGTCGCTACACGTAATTTGTCACGGTTTTGATCATAGAAACCTAAACCGAATACACCTACAGCGTTAGGTGAAGTTTTTAAGCGTGCCAATGTCTCTGTATAGTCACCAGCAATTTCAATTACACGGCCATCTTTACGGAATGTAGAACATGCCTTTTTCTTTGCATCTTTATCTAGCTTCGCAAATGCTTGGTAAGTTTCACAGCCAGCATCTACCATTTTCTCTTGGAATACTTCACGAGTACCGTGATTTGATGCAGGAATAACTAAAGTGATTGCTTCGTTTGGTAAAGTTGGGTCGATTTGATTCCAACGTGTGTATGGGTTTGGAACCAATTTACCTTTTGAAGGTAATTCAGCAGCAAGTGCAGCAAATACGTGCTGTGGGCGAAGTTTGAATGCGGCTTTTTTAGCGTTTGATGCAAACACGATACCGTCATAACCTACTTTAATCTCAAGAACTTGGTTTACACCTGCTTTTTTACAAGCAGCAAGCTCAGTGTCTTTAATTTTACGAGATGCATTAGCAATATCGATAGTGTTATCACCAACGCCATTACAGAATTGTTTCAAACCACCAGAAGTACCACCAGAACCTACAACAGGTGCTTTAAATTGTGGGAATGTATTACCAAACTCTTCTGCAACAATACTTGCGTAAGGCAAAACTGTAGAAGAACCAGCAATTTGGATCGTGTCACGAGCTGCATTTGCAGTTGTAGCGACTGTTGCCCCAGTAGTGAGTACCATAGCAAGTGCGATATGATTTAAGCGCATTCTCATCTCTCTTAATTGATGCATTTATTGGAGTACGCCACTTTTATTTTTAAAGTCTTGTACTTTTTCGATATCTGCATTTTGATTTTAGAGTATGACAGTTAGGTTACATCTTTATGACGCTTTTATGATAATTGATGATTGCTCATTGATTTAAATATAATTCTTTATTTTTCAATACGTAATGAAATTTATCAAAGTATTGGTCTTATTTATTTCTACTTTGATATTCGTAAGAATTCATGTCACTGTCATATTTTGTCTTATTTTCTTTTTTCAAATTGTCCTCTTTTTCTGAATGATGCACATTTGCATGTTCGATTTTTTATTCCATGTTATTCCAATAATTGAAATTTCATTACATTTTTAGTTAGCTCAATATGCAACTTTACATAAAAACAGAGCCTAAAATGACCAGTAAAGCCATTGCGACATTTAATCCAGACTTGCCTGTGCATATGACTTTTGAAGAACATGACTGGCACTTACTTGCGAAATATTGGTATCCGATTGCACTCGCTCGAGACATTACAAAACAGCCTTATGGCACCATGCTTTTAGATATGCCGCTCGTCATTTATAAAATGGGAGATGAACTGATTGTAGCTAAAGATGCCTGCCCACACCGCGGCGTACCCCTAAGTTTAGGCAAGAATGATGGTCAAGGCGTGGTCTGCCGATATCATGGCTTACGCTTTGATGAACATGGTCATTGCAACCGTATTCCTGCACATCCAGAACAGAAAATTTCACCGCACTTTAATTTACGCACCTATGCAGCGGTAGAGCGCTATGGTTTGATCTAGTGCAATCTGACGGCTCATTCTGAAGCTGAACCCAATATACCTAGCATGCCCAATTGGGAAGATGCAGATTTTCAACAATTGGTTTGTCCAACGGTAGATTTTCAATGTTTTGCAGGCCGGCAGCTTGAAGGTTTTATTGATGTTGCGCATTTTGCATGGGTACATCCCGATACGTTTGGCGATCCTGAAAATGTTGAAGTAGCCGACTATAAAACTATTGAGACAGTAACAGGTTATAATGCGGACTATTGGAGCAGTGTTGAACGTTACCCCCATTGGTTTAGATCAAAGAGGTCAAGAAGGTTTTCAATGGCTACGTTATTTCGAAATACATCTGCCTTTTACTGCAACACTGACTATCCATTTTCCCAACGACACCAAACAAGTGATTATGAATGCGGCTTCACCGATGACTGCTCATTCTACCCGTCTATTTGCTCCCATTTGCCGCAATTATGACAAAGACTTACCTGTCGAAGATGCTTATGACTTTAACCTGAAAATATTTGAGGAGGACCGTTTAGTCTCTGAATCGCAAAAGCCTGAATATTTACCCTTAGATTTAAGCATCGAAGCGCATTTTCCAGCGGACCGCAGTCCCAGCATGTACCGCAAATTATTGCATAAAAAAGGTTTTAGTCCATTATTTGCGGCATAACATCAATATCGTATTGCATTCACCTCACCCTAACCCTCTCCTACAAGGAGAGGGAAACTCCTTTACAAGCCTTATATTGGTTATAAATATTGTGGTATCTCATTCATCAAATGATAAACATCAATGAATATCGCGACTGGCGACAGGGATGTCACTATAAGGTAATGGTCACATGGATGTACCTTTTACCTGAGAAGGATTTTAGATACTTTGATCCCTCAAAGTAACAATCTGCCTACGCAGTAAACTATCATCACTCAATGAAAAATTGCGGCCATGCAATAAATTAAACGCCTTTTCATTTTTTAAAAAAAAGGAGCTCTTACGAGCCCCTTCTTCTACAATTACAAAATGACAATTAGTCAATTGCAGGTGTATATGTACCATCAGCGATTGGGCCTTTGATACGATCCGCTTCTGCTAGCACAAGAGCAAGCAAATTCTTCACGTTGTCTAAAGTCGCTACTGGGCTTAAAGTCGTCATTTTCAATGATTGAACTTGACCTACTTTAGTTACACCAATATTCGCTTCACCCCGAGCAAACAATTCGTCTGCCACGTTTTGGTTCAATGTATCTAACAATTCAGCTGGGTAACCTGCTGGTACTACACGGAACAATACCGATGCAAATTGAGGATCAACCAGCATTTCTAGACCGTCAGTGGCAGTAATATAGTCCGCAACATCACGTGTTAGACCTACACCATGATCAATCATCGAACCGTAAAGCTCTTCACCTAACGCTTCAACCGTCATCCACAATTTCAACGCGTCAAAACGGCGAGTTGTTTGTAGTGACTTAGATACTAAGTTAGGAACGCCATGCTCTTCATCATAAGCAGAGTTTAAATACTCAGCTTCATAATGCATGAAACGATAGTTCGCTTCATCTTTCAGCAAGAACGCACCACATGAAATCGTTTGGAAGTAATGCTTATGGAAATCAAGCGTTACCGAGTCAGACAGTTCAATACCGTCTAACATTGAACGATAGTCATTTGAAAGAATCAGTGCACCGCCCCAAGCCGCATCGATGTGCATCCACGCGCCATATTTATTGGTGATTGCACGTACTTCTTTCAATGGGTCAATTGCGCCTGCATCGGTTGTACCCGCAGTTGCAACTACACATGCGACGATTTTACCTTCAGCTTGAAGGTGAGCCATGGTTTTCTCAAGTGCGTCCATGTCCATGCGAGCATTCGCATCTACAGGAACAGTCACGACAGATTGGAAGCCCATGCCCATCATTGCCATGTTCTTTTGCACAGAGAAGTGCGCATTTTCAGAACAAATAACTTTGACGTTACGCATAGCATCAGATGGTACGCCATCACGCTGAACAGACCACGGATTGCCGTTTTCGTCTTTCCAGTTTTTAGCAATACATGCATCACGTGCAAGCAAAACACCCATTAAGTTAGACTGCGTACCGCCAGAGGTGAATACACCTGCTTGACCTGCACCATAGCCAACTTTTTGGCGAAGCCAGTCAATTAACTGAACTTCCATCAATGAACCTGCAGGGCTTTGATCCCATGAGTCCATCGATTGGTTTGTCGCGTTAATGAGCACTTCAGCGATTTGGCTTGTTACCATTGTTGGGCAATGCAAATGCGCTAAAGAATGTGGGTGATGTACTTTTAAGCTTTTGTTTAAGAACAGCTCAACCATACGGTCTAGTGATTTTTGTACACCCATACCTTCTTTAGAAGGATTGAATGCAATTGCACTACGAAGCTCTTTAATACTACCGCCGGTGTACATTTTGTCATTTTGCAACCATGCAGAAACGGCTTTTACCGCTTCGCCCATTGCTGACTGGTAGTCAGCAATGGATTGTGCATCATTGCAGAATAACGCTTTACGATGTTCTGCAAAATCAACCATTATTACGCGCCTCGAGTTGCAACAAGTGCTTCAGCAAGTGCTTTCTTGAAGCGAACGATCACTTCTTCACATTCAGCTTGATTGATAATCAATGGGCAAAGTAAACGAATGACTGTACCGTTACGACCACCTTTTTCTAACAACAATTTGTTGTTGAAACATGCTGCTTGAATTGCTGCTGCCAATTGAGAATCACCTGGTAATGAGCCCATGTGATCTGCTTTTTGACGTTCATCAACAATTTCAACACCAATCATCAAACCACGGCCACGTACGTTACCGATACATGGGAATTCAACCGCTAATTTTTTCAATTCAGCTTGTAAGAAATCACCACGTTCTTGCGCATTTTGCGCAAGATTTTGCTCTTTAATGGTTTTGATTGTTGCAAGACCCGTACCCATCGCCAATTGGTTACCACGGAATGTACCCGTGTGACCCGCTGGTTGCCATGCGTCAAACTTACGTTTAATGCCCAATACTGCAAGTGGTAAGCTACCACCTACCGCTTTAGACATTACAATGACGTCTGGCTCAATACCTGCATGTTCAAAGGCAAACATTTTACCTGAACGTGCAAAGCCCGCTTGTACTTCATCAAGAATCAACACGATGTTGTGCTTTTCAGTCACTTCACGGATTTTCTTTAACCATTTTACAGGTGCAGTCACTACACCGCCTTCGCCTTGGATTGCTTCCAAGATTACAGCTGCAGGTTTTGTTACACCACTTTCTACGTCTTCAATGAAGTTTTCGAAATAATACGTTAATGCATCAACACCCGCTTCACCACCAATGCCTAATGGGCAACGGTATTCATGCGGATACGGCATAAATTGAACACCTGGCATTAAGCCGTTCACAGCATTTTTAGCAGACAAGTTACCAGTCATAGCCAAAGAGCCATGGGTCATACCATGGTAGCCACCTGAGAAGCTGATTACTGAACTACGACCAGTGTAAGTTTTTGCTAATTTAATTGCTGCTTCTGTACCATCTGCACCAGACGGACCACAGAACTGTAGACAATACTCTTCTTTACCACCAGGTAATTGCTCAAGTAGTGCTTCAGTGAAAGCATCTTTTAAAGGCGTTGTTAAATCCAAAGTATGCAATGGGAGGCCACTTGCAAGTGTGTCTTGGATACTTTGAATTACCGCAGGATGATTATGGCCTAATGCCAATGTTCCTGCCCCAGCTAAACAATCGAGGTACTCTGTACCTTCAACATCAGTAACCCAACAACCTAAAGCTTTTGCTATCGCAAGTGGAAGTTTACGCGGATAGCTACGAACATTGGATTCCATCTGGCTTTGGCGAGTCAAATAGTATTCGTTAGTAGAATTAGTGGCAGGGTTTACAGAAGAAACGCTCATATCGAATTACCATCTCTGATATGGGTTGAAAGAAATAAGTCGGGTGACTTGCGGTCCTTTGACTCGGTGCTTTATGAGTTTCTAGTTAGCTTTAAAAGCTCTTTGAGTATGGGCTAACTAGGAGGCGGATGATACAGACTTTTTCAAGAAAATAAATCACTTTTATGATCAAATAAAAAGATAATTTAGAGAAAAAACAGATCTATTCCATGGATATCTTGAATTATCATCTTACAGTGTGACAAAACAAAGAAAACCTTTTTATTTTATGCTTTTTTACAACTTATGAATGATTATTGTAATCATCAATTATTTAAACAACTAAGTACTGATTATTTAAATAAATATTCATCAAGCACTACATTTATTTTTCTTGAAAGATTTACAATCCCACCACAGATTTTCCTTTAATCCATCACAATCCCCTTTTAAGATAACAGCATAAGCTAAATTAGTCATTCTGAAAGAAGAATAGGTCATAACAATGCGTAAAATTATCTTATCTACTGTTTTATTAGCATCTGGTCTAGGTTTGGCAGCAGCAACTCAAGCAGCTGACCCACTCAATTACAACATCGTGAACATTCAGGCGGATGCTACTCGCCAAGTGTCGAACGACCAAATGTATGCCGTTTTATATATTGAAAAATCAAATAAACAACCGGCTGAACTTGCTACCCAAATCAACCAATTGATGACCCAAGCGGTGAACACAGCCCGTAAATACCCTGCGGTAAAAATCGAAACGGGATCTCAAAGCACCTACCCGATTTATGACAATGACAGTCGTAAATTGAAAGAATGGCGTGGTCGTGCCGAAGTACGTTTAGAAAGTACAGACTTTAAAGCAGCTAGCCAATTGGTGAGTGAGTTACAACAAAATTTCCAAACTCAATCCATCAGCTTTAGTGTGTCAGATGCACAGCGTAAAAAAGTTGAAAATGAACTGATGGTTGAAGCATCCAAAAACTTTCAACAACGTGCCCAAGCGCTCGCTCAGGCATGGAATAAATCAGGCTACAACTTAGTTAATATTAATTTAAATACCAGCAATTATGGTGGTCAGCCAGTTCCGCGTATGGCGATGATGAAAGCTGCAAGTGCCGATGCTATTCCTGAACAAGAAATGGCAGGTGGTGAATCTAAAATCACGGTCAGTGCAAATGGCTCTATCCAGTTCAAATAATTAAATTCATTTTAAAAAACCGTGCTTTAGCGCGGTTTTTTTGACTATAAATTCCATCTAATCTTTATTTAAACCAAACAGTATTTCACCCGTTCATCAGATGCAACCGGTGGTAAATATATTGGTCAGCCACGAACCTTCTTCTTACAAACTTCATTCGACTTTTAAACTGGTCTAAATATAAAGATCCCACCAAGTGTGGGATTTTTATTGAATAATATATATGGACATCCACATATTCATATGTAAAGATATATGAAAATCCATATATACAGATAAACATGGAACAGACTGAATTTTTCAAATTACTTGCAGATGAGACTCGTCTGAACATCATCATGCTGTTGGCTTGTAAAGGTGAACTCTGCGTCTGCGAACTCACTGAGTCCCTTGAATTGAGCCAACCTAAAATTTCGCGTCATTTGGCATTACTGCGTTCATCAGGTGTACTGAGTGATCAACGTAAAGGTCAATGGGTCTATTACTCCATTCACCCTGCACTGCCTACTTGGTGTACACAAATACTCGATGTCATGCGTCACCAAGAACGATTTAAAGACCTCGATTTAAACTCCCCGAAAGGCACTACCACATTGTGTGAAACGCTATGAATTTTTTATTTCTATGTACTGGCAATAGCTGCCGCAGCATTTTATCCGAAGTACTTTTTAACCAGCGTGCCCCTGAAGGTTTCCGTGCTTATAGCGCAGGCAGTAAACCTTCAGGACAAGTCCACCCATTTACCTTAAAAACCCTACATAACCTCAATCTACCGACTGAGGGCTTGTCGAGTAAAACCATCACAGCATGTGAACAATACCAACCCGATGTGGTAATTACTGTCTGTGGTTCTGCAGCTCAAGAAGCTTGCCCAATTTACTTAGGCTCTGCCATCAAAGCACACTGGGGTTTAGAAGACCCTTCCCATTTAGAGCTTGCAGATGACGTAAAACTTGCAGCTTTTCTTGATACCGTGGCGCATATTAACCGCCGTTTAGATGCTTTATTTGCGCTCGATTTTACGCAATTAAGTCGCGAAGAACTCAACCAAGAAATCCAAAATATTTCAGAGATCCAATAATGGCTGCTGCAAAACTGTCATTTCTAGACCGCAATTTAACGCTATGGATTTTTATCGCAATGGGGCTAGGCATTGCGATTGGCGTGTATGTTCCAAGTACTTCAAGAGCTTTAAATCAACTCAATATCGGTGATGTCAATATTGCGATTGCCATTGGTTTAATCCTCATGATGTATCCGCCTTTGGCTAAAGTGGATTACAAAGCGCTGCCTGAAGTGTTTAAAGATAAACGTACCTTATACCTATCACTGGTTCAAAATTGGTTAATTGCGCCTTGCCTGATGTTTATTTTGGCTATCGTGTTTTTACAACACTACCCTGAATACATGACCGGTTTGATTCTGATTGGTTTAGCACGTTGTATTGCAATGGTTCTGGTTTGGAATGATCTCGCTTGTGGGGACAACCAATACGTTACGGCTTTAGTGGCATTTAACAGTATTTTCCAAATTGCATTTTTTAGTACCTACGCATGGTTCTTTTTGAGTTTTTTACCGCCATATTTTGGTATCGAAGCACAAGTGATCCAAGTCAGCTTTTGGACCATCACACATGCAGTATTGGTGTATCTAGGTATTCCCTTCCTGCTCGGTTTCCTGACGCGTGCCATATTGGTAAAACAAAAAGGTCTAGATTGGTATAAAAATCAATTTATACCTAAGATCAGCCCGATCAGTTTAATCGCATTACTCTTTACCATTGTGGTGATGTTTAGCCTCAAAGGTGCAGATGTCGTGAGCCTTCCAATAGATGTACTGCGTATTGCCATTCCCCTCACGATCTACTTTGTCGTGATGTTTTTCATTAGCTTTTTGATGAGCAAATGGATGGGCAATAACTACGCCAAAACCACTGCCATATCCTTTACAGCAGCAGGTAATAATTTTGAACTTGCTCTCGCTGTTGCCATCGCCACCTTTGGTATCGCATCTCCGATTGCATTGACCACGATTATTGGACCATTGGTTGAAGTCCCTGTGCTAATTGCATTAGTGAGTGTATCGCTCTGGTTAAAACGCAAATGGTATAAAGAGAACTAAAATGAAGCTCCCCAATATTCAACTAGATTTACTTGAAACACCGCGTTTTGAGCAAGTTCAAGCCAAAGCACTTGAACATCCACTACGCATTCTGCTGCTATATGGCTCTAACCGTGAACGCTCATTTAGCCGATTAACGGTATTGGAAGCGGGTCGAATCCTTGAACATTTTGGTGCAGAAGTCAAAATCTTTCATGCTAAAGGTCTTCCTCTGCCTGAAGATGCTGAAACCTCCCATCCCAAAGTTCAGGAATTACATGAATTACTTGCATGGTCTGAAGGCATGGTTTGGTGTTCGCCAGAACGACATGGCGCGATGAGTTCTATCTTGAAAGCTCAAATTGATTGGATTCCTTTAGCCGCAGGTGCCATTCGTGCTACTCAAGGTAAAACGCTAGCGTTAATGCAAGTCAGTGGCGGTTCGCAATCTTTCAATGCTGTTAACCAAATGCGAATCCTTGGGCGTTGGATGCGGATGATCACAATTCCAAATCAATCTTCCGTTGCGAAAGCATTTTTAGAATTTGATGAAAATGACCGCATGAAACCATCTTCCTATTACACTCGCATTGTCGATGTGATGGAGGAATTATATAAATTTACCCTACTCACACGTGGTCAATCTGCCTACCTCACAGATCGCTATTCTGAACGAGTTGAAAGTGCGGAAGAACTCTCTAAACGGGTTAATCAAAAGAACCTTTAATGAAAAACTCCTGCATCTGTGCAGGAGTTTTGGTCTAAAATATCCATCCGTTTCAACTTAAACTAATAATTTATAAAATAATGTCGTTGAATCTATTGTACTTGTATGGCTCAATGCAAATTGCGGAATGATCCCAGCTTTTATAAAGTTAAATTTTTCATATAGCTTTTCAGAGACATCGCCTGTACGCGTATCAAGTACAAGTAATTTCAAGTTCAAATGTTTTGCTTGATCTTCTGCAAGTGTTAATAGTTGATGAGCAATGCCTCGCTGACGTACCTTTGGATGCACCATAAGTTTTTCAATCTCAGCACGATGCAGCGCATTGGCTTTGGTGGCACGAACCAATTGTACTGTGCCCACAATTTCACCGCTTTGTAGCGCCGCCCACAAAAAGGTTTTATGCTTTTGAATATCCTTTGCCACAGCAGACCAATATTCATCATAGTGCGACTTAGATTCTTTAGTTAAAAAACCCAGTGATGCACCATCTTGCACACATTGTGCCAATAATTCACACAGTTGAGCCTGCTCATCTTTTAGATCTTGTATGTTTAAATATTGAATTTCGCTCATCTTCTTTTCCTCTTATTTCTATTTTTATCGTTATATTCAAATGGCATGCCATAAAAAATCCCGCTCGGAAGCAGGATTTTGATTTTCAATTTAGTAAATCGACATATGATTGCGATGGATCATTTCAAGTGATCTGGCTTCCCCTAAAACTTGATGAACTTTATCTGAGGCCAAACCTTTAACTATTTCTGCCGAGCGTGAACTGAAGTTTACACGACCTACGGCAACACGATGACCTTGTGTATCGACACATTCCACCACATCACCACGTTCAAAATGCCCTTCAACTGCTTTCACGCCTACAGGTAATAAACTACGGTGATTATCACGTATTGCCTTTACAGCACCATCATCAATCACCAAACGTCCAGCTGTTTGTAAATGTGCAGCTAACCATTGTTGATGAGCTGTGACACGGTCATTGTCCGTAATGAATAAGGTACCCAGTAATTCACCTGCCATCACGCGTGAAAGCACATTGTCGCTATCACCGCTCGCAATCACGGTTGGACAACCTGACTTAGCAGCCAAACGTGCTGCACGAACTTTGGTTAACATGCCACCACGGCCAAATTTACCGCCGCCGCCAGCCATATCAAATAAAGTTTCATCCATTGCACGCACCGTATGAAACAGTTTGGCATCTGGATTGGAACGAGGGTCTGAGTCAAACATGCCTTCTTGGTCAGTTAGAATCACCAAAAGGTCTGCATGAACCTGTCCAGCCACCATCGCAGCCAAAGTATCGTTATCACCAAAGCGAATTTCATCTGTCGAAACAGTGTCATTCTCATTGATGACTGGAATGACACGCCAATCAATCAAATGCTGCAAGGCATCACATGAGTTTAAATAACGACGACGGTCAGCCAAATCATCATGGGTTAATAAAACTTGAGCTGTACGAATAGAACGTTGTTCTAAAACGCTTGACCAAGTATGAATTAAGCCCATCTGACCAATGGCAGCACAAGCCTGTAGACTGGGTAGATCTGTGGGTCGGTTGTCCAAATTCATACGAACCATCCCTTCAGCCACAGCACCGGAAGACACAAGAATGATCTCGTGTCCTGCATTGTGTAGTTCTGCAATTTGTCCCGCCCAATGCGAGATTGCATCCAGATCTAACCCTTTTCCGTTTGCTGTGAGTAGTGATGATCCGATTTTAACAACGATACGTTTACAACCCTTGAGCTGACGTTGCCCATCTACCACTTCTATCATCTTGTCCTCAGACTTGTTTGCTTTGACACTTATTCAGCAATTAACGTACGTAGTACGATTCTGCCTCATCATCACCGTCTTCAAATTCATCATCAAAGTCTTCACCTTGACCTGTCAGACGTTGTTGACGACGCATTTCACGATATGCTTCTTTCGCAGCAAGCGTTTGCTCACGTGTTTCAGCTTCAAGCTGATCACGGAACGCTTTAACTTCTGCAGCATATTCAGGATCTTCAGTTTCGCGTTCGCGCTGCTCTTCAATTTGATCCATCAGGTAATACACAACGTCTTTAGTACCTTCAAACGTTAAACCTGAAGTTTTGAATACAGGGCCTTTCCACTGTAACTCTTCGAGAATGTGATCACACCATTCATCACGCGTTTCGGCCGCCAATTGGTCTACTTTATTGAGTACCAATACAACAGGTAATTTTGAAAGTGTTGGGGAGAATTTTTTCAACTCTTCCAAAATTGCTTTTGCATTGTACGCAGGGTCAGAACCATCAATCGGTTGAACATCTACGATGTGTAATAAAATACGTGTACGTGCCAAGTGTTTCAGGAATCGAATACCTAGACCTGCACCTTCTGCAGCCCCTTCGATTAGACCTGGAATATCCGCCATTACAAATGAACGGTGACTATCGGCATCAACCACACCTAGGTTTGGCACCATTGTGGTAAATGGATAATCTGCAACTTTTGGTTTTGCTGCTGAAACTGCACGGATAAAGGTTGATTTACCCGCATTTGGCATACCCAACAAACCAACGTCTGCGAGTACTTTTAATTCAAGACGAATTTCACGAAATTCGCCTTTTGAGCCGTGTGTACATTTACGTGGAGAACGGTTGGTTGAAGATTTGAAGTGAGTATTACCCAAACCACCTTCACCACCTGCTGCCACTAACACACGCTGACCGTCAGCCACTAAGTCGCCGATGATATCGCCAGATTCTGTATCTACAATTGTTGTGCCCACTGGAACGAGCAATACGGTATCTTCACCGCCACGGCCTGAGCAGTTCGCTCCACGACCATTTTTAGCACGTTCTGCACGGAATTTACGTGTATAACGATAATCTACTAGGGTACTTGTGTCGTTGTCGGCTTGAACGTATACGTTACCGCCACGACCACCATCACCACCATCTGGACCACCAAATGGTACGAATTTTTCACGGCGAAAACTGGCTACGCCATTGCCACCGTCGCCAGCCTCTACGGTAATGACTGCTTCATCAACAAAGCGCATGTTTGCCAATCCTCTAAAAACTTTAAAACCGCTTATTCTGCCATATTTTAAAGAATTTCTCGAACAATATTATTCAGCAATACTATAAATTTCATTTATCTTGGTACTGATGCAAATTTTTAGGAAAATCCGCACCTCACTCGAAAATCTTTAGCTCATCATCAAAATACCTTTGATAAATGGCAAACGAATTTCACTCCCCATTTCTGAAAGCTATTTACGTGCATTTTCCTTGGCTTCAATAATTTCAGGCAAGGTTCGTTCAACCCAACCAATCAGATGCATTAACTTTTCTGCAGCCTGTGAGCCCATTAAAGTCAGTTGATATTCAACTTTGGGTGGCACAACTGGATAGACTGTCCGTAAGATAAAACCATCTTGCTCGAGCATTTTCAGCGTTTGAGCCAGCATCTTTTCGCTCACCCCTTCGATCCGCTGCTTAAGTTCACTAAAACGGTGTACCCCTTCAGTCAAACAACGCAAAACTAATACTGACCATTTATTGGTGAGATGTTCCAATATTTCTCGAGATGGACAGTCCGTGGATAAAACTTGACCTAATAATTTACTTGTAGCGTATGTGTTCATTAAATCTTTCCTCAAAGTCACTAACTTACTTTTTGGTATGTACTTACATTTAGTAAGTTAACAGATTAAGATTCAACCATCAAGATTATTTATTCAACAATCAGAGGGTTTAAATATGAAAATCGCAATTACAGGTGCAACAGGTCAACTAGGCCAATTGGTCCTTCAATTTTTATTGAAAGAAACCGCGGCCGAAAACATCATCGCTTTAGTTCGCTCACCAGAAAAAGCAGCATCTCTACAAGCTCAAGGCATCGAACTTCGTCATTTTGACTATGATCAACCAGATACACTGGTTCCTGCACTACAAGGTGTCGATAAATTATTACTCATTTCTGCCAATGAAATTGGTCGTCGTACTCCACAACACAAAGCCGTAATTGATGCTGCAGTAGATGCGAAAGTTCCATATCTTGCTTATACCAGCCTGTTACGTGCTGATACATCGCCATTGGGTTTATCTCAAGAACATCGTGAAACAGAAAGTCTGATTCAAGCTAGTGGTTTAACCTATACCTTCTTACGAAATAACTGGTATGTCGAAAACTATCTTGCCGCTGTAGGGCATGTGGTTGAAACAGGTACCTTATTTGGTGCAGCAAAGGATGGAAAAATTAATGCAGCGACACGTGCTGACTATGCTGAAGCTGCAGCAAAAGTACTTACAAGCTCTGGTCATGAAAATAAAACCTATGAACTTGCAAGCTCAGACAGTTTCACCTTGGCACAGCTTGCTGAAACCCTACAGCAAGTTTCAGGTCAAAAGGTTCACTATCAAAATCTAACAGCAGAAGACTATACACAAGGTCTATTACAAGCTGGATTACCTGCTGGTCTTGTAGATGTGATCGTCGATGCCGATATCAATAGCATTGACGGTGCAATGCAAAGTGATCGTAAGGACTTGGAACAGTTGCTCGGTCACTCAACCACTTCTCTAGGCAGTGCTGTTGAAGCTGCTTTAAAATAAGATCGAACCATCAAAAAAGCCCGAATTGATTCGGGCTTTTTGATTTGAATTTCACTTAGGGATGTACATTTTTTATCGGTAAATCCATGTTCATATCTAAATTTGCCTTGGTATTACGCTCTGCGTTGTACATCGTGGCATTAAAGGTTGCGATTTTTCGCATGGTCATCGGGTCATTGAGTTTTAGCTGTGGTGCAAACTGATGTACCACATGCAAATCGACTTTTTCATTAAACTCAAAATACACAGGACCATTAAAATTAATTCGAATAGGAATGTTATAGGTTCGTTTTAAGTGAAATGGGACATCCAGTTTTATTGGTATATCCATTTTTAACGGAAACTTCGGCACAAGTTTATTTTTAATCACCAAATCTGTGGTCGCCTCAAGTGGCATCGTCTGGTTAATTTGAATATTGGTGGAATAATCAATATCCACAGAGATGGGAACCTCTACACTAAACTGCAAATCTGCCAGATATTTTCCCTTCAAGGGTAGTTGCAGCTTCCGATCTAAAGCAATCTGCGTATCCAACGTCCCAATAGACTGCGTTTGCAAATAATTACCAACGGAAATTTTGGTGGGTAGTGAATGCGACAATTGAATATCAGCATTTTTTGCACGTACTTGCATCGACGCATAAATATTTAAATACAACCAAAATAGTACCGCAACCAATAACGCAACTGCGATAAAACTCAAAATGATGCGCTTCGCCGATTGAAATATCCACATGGCTTACTCCTGAGCTTTCGCTTCAGTTTTGGCATGCTCTCTGTTGAGTCGCATTGTTTTTAGTGGAATTACTAATTCACCCTTTTTAATTTGAACCGGCAACGTATTTTGCACATCCACTGTCGCTTTTAATGCCGTTTTAATTGGAACATTTAAATTACCTTCAATAGGAATGTTGGTTTTTAAATTTGCATTCAGTGGAATATGTAGGTTTTCTTTCAGCACGGTTTTGACTGGCGCATCAAATTTTAAATGTACTTTTTGCTCCAAAGGCACATTCATATTTACTGGAATATCCAATTGTATCGGGATATCACCTTTGAGCGGCAAAGTCACATCCTGCCCCATGACTTTAACTTTCACTTTGGTATTCACAGGAAGGTTTTGATTCACTTTCAAAGTTTCACGCACTGGAATCGTGGTCTTAATCGGGACTTGATTATCAAAATACACCCGTGGCGTCAGCGTTTGAGTTAAGGGAATATTTAAATTTTCATGTATCGGAATTTCAGCATTCACCCGCCCTGTCACGTCCACATCCAAGGCATCATGAATTTTGACTTCGGCTTGTAACGGCTCTTGCAGGTCAATATTGACGTTCTGATTTTCTAGCGGGATATAAATATTAAAGTGCTTAAACACCCAAATGGCGATAAGTACACCACAGAGCGCAGCAAACACAATAAATGCCAATCCACTGAGCATGTGCTTTGCTTGCAAACTAAATTCCTTTTGCTTTTTATTTTTTACAGTCTCATTTTGAACACATTATACAAACCAGTTTGCAATTTTTTGTATTTAATTCTTTAATAATTTCATTAACTTAAAACTTGAATATTTTAGTCAGCTTTTCATTATAAATGACTCACACTCATCTAACAGTGGCAGAAAAAACAAGAACTTTTGATGCTTTTGATCAATCCATTCGTCATCTATGCCTTAAGTTTTTAACCCATACTCTTTAGATAAAAAAAGAGCCTCAAATGAGGCCCTTTTTTTACAGCGTGAACTAATTAAGCATTAGTTTCAGCAGGAACTTTTGGATAGCTTACGCCGCCCATTTGCTCAGCAATACGCAATACTTGGCAGCTATAACCCACTTCGTTATCGTACCAAACATAAGCAGTTAAACGGTTACCAGAAGCGATTGTCGCTTGAGCGTCAAACACACCAGCAGTACGTGAACCGATAAAGTCAGACGATACAACTTCAGTTGAGTTTGTATAACCAATTTGACCTTGAAGGTTAGAGTTGATTGAAATTTGGCGAATGTATTCATTCACTTCTTCACGGTCAACATCTTGACCCAAAGTAAGGTTCAAAATTGCAAGAGATACGTTTGGAGTAGGTACACGTACTGAGTTACCAGTCAATTTACCTTGAAGAGCAGGAAGTGCTTTAGCAACAGCTTTAGCAGCACCAGTTTCAGTGATTACCATGTTTAAAGTAGCAGCACGACCACGACGGTCAGCTTTATGGTAGTTATCGATCAAGTTTTGGTCGTTTGTGAACGAGTGAACTGTTTCAACGTGACCATTGATCACTGTGTACTTGTCATTTAACACTTTAAGTGTTGGTGTAATCGCGTTTGTTGTACAGCTTGCAGCAGAGATGATTGTATCTTCATCAAGGATGTCAGCTTGGTTCACACCGTATACAACGTTCTTCATATCACCTTTACCAGGTGCAGTTAGAATTACGCGTGCAGCACCTGGACATTTAAGGTGCTGTGCAAGACCTTCAGAATCACGCCATTTACCTGTATTATCGATTACAAGTGCATTGTTAATACCGTAAGCAGTGTAATCAACTTCAGATGGGTTAGACGCATAGATCACTTTGATGAAGTTACCGTTAGCAATGATTGCTTCGTTTTCTTCATCAACAGAAATCGTACCTGCGAATGGACCATGAATAGAGTCACGACGTAACAAAGACGCACGTTTTTCTAAGTCACCGTCAGATGATTTACGAACAACGATTGCTTTAAGGTTAAGGCCACGACCTAGACCAGATTGGCTGATCATCAAACGTGCAAGGATACGACCGATACGACCGAAACCGTAAAGTACAACATCACGGTTTTCAACGTTAGTTGCATTGCCTTCAAGTGATTTCACAGCGTCAGCAACGAATGCATCAACATCACCGCCTTTTTCTTTGAACTCAACAGCAAGTTTGCCAAGATCAATTTCAGCAGTACCGATGTTTTCGATTTTCGCCAAAGCTTCAAGAATTGGGAAAGTGTTCACAACTGAAAGTTCAACGTCAAGTACGCGAGTACGACGATGCGCTTTAAGAATTTGGATAACCGAACGGTTAATTAAAGAACGACCGTATACTGTAGCTACGATGTTTTTTTCACGATATAACTGACCCACTAGGGCAATCATACGTTCCGCGATTTCTTCACGGTTTTTCCAGCGACCTTGGTGCTCTGCATGTAGGGCAACGATAGTGTCTTTGCTCACAGATACGTCCTCTAATTAATTGTAAATCTAAGCATAAATTTCAAAACCCCACAATTGTAATGGAAAACTGAAAATTAATGAATCTAAAAGCAGATTTCGACAAGGTTATTTTGTTATATATTCACTATAAGTTTTCAAAATAATCATGATTAGTATTATGATTTTATAGCCGAAAGTTGAAAAACAGGCTTTTTCGCAGATTTTTGTCACAAAATTTCAAATGTAGTTTTATCAACCAGATCTCAGCAGATTTAGCTCAAAGATGAACGAATATTTATATTTTTCAAATTGTGCTGTTTTTTTATTTTGCTCAATTTATAGTATTTTTACTGATGCTAAGCTCGTAATAATAATTTCACATTTTTAGATGATTTTTAAGACTATTCGACGGAATCTTACATCTAAAGTTTGAATAAAGGGTTTAGCCTTCAGCTGGAGGTACTCTTACGAAACGTTGTTTCTCATTTGGCAAAATGAGAAACAACGTTTCGTAAGGAAACCATCTTGCGGAGCAATGCTCCTCACCGCAAAACTCGTTCACTACCGTCAATTTATTCAAAGTATCGCAAAAACATTTTTTATTAGAAGTAACCTTGTCTTAGACAATTGCGGATAACATTACCGCGTATCGTTCTTTTATTTGGATCAAATTACGCCTCTAATGTTACTGCCTAACATTAGTTTTAAAGTCAGATCAATATTTAAAATTCTGTTAATTTTTCAGATTCTCAGCAAACTTTTCCAAATTAAAATCAAAGAAATTTACACTCAGCTCTAATATTTTCGGAAGTGCATTTAAACCATTCTCTCCAGCACTAATCGCAAAATATCTCTGATCACTAAATGACTGTACCTTTAAGGCATTTTCACATGGCTCAAAATCAAGATTGACGAGCTGTGACGCATGTTCCTTCAGCAACATTAAAACCTGCATATAAGTCTGGCGCTTTTTTTGCTGCTGCGCTTTTAAAGTATCGGCTTCAAGGCTTTCATACTCCCCTGTTTTCGTCATGCGTTTGGAAAATCCAACATGCGCGCCTAGGGCACCCGTATTTTCTACAATTACGTCTTTAGCAAAGATCTTCTGTTGATCCTCGTTCGGCTGCAAGAGCGCTTTCAACGCCGTATGAATTTGCTGTGACTGCTGATGATGTAACTCCCAATCATCTTCGTTTTGAACATGAAAAATGTGCGTACGCCGTTTCAACAAAAGCACCTGCCAAGCCTGTAGTTGAAGTCGCAGTCGTTTCAACTCCAAATTTGCCTCAAACTCCGGGCAACTACTCAAGACTTTTAGACTCGTGATGAGCTTCTGAGATATTTGCATGCTATGGAAAAAGACAAAATCATACTGTATCTGCTCACTCAGTTGATATTGAACAGTCTGATGTAAGGGCTTCAAGATCAATGTATTGAACTGCTGCTCAAAAGCAGGTAAAACCGTCGCTAATTGAGTAGCATCCTCTACATGCAGCATTAAAAGTAGATGCTTATCTACCCGTGTATGTAGTTGCTGCATTAAATTTTGTAGATCTAAATGTATAAAACCTGCAATGGATGCCAACTTTGAGACTCGAAATTTTAATTGTTCGATCTGCTGATTTTCTAGAGCAGTATTTAAATCTATGGCCACCCCATCAAAAATTTCGTCTGCTAGGGCGTCATTGTGCTTTGTTGATAAAAATCGAGTTGCTGAATACTGCGTCGTCCAATCTAAATCAGGCGACAAAATATAAATAAACTCAGATGTTTGTACAATTTGTAAATATCGCGTTTTTTGTTCACGCTTTAAATAATATTTAAAAATCGGATGTTGCCAAACCTCAGATGATTTTGGTATAGAAGCATCAAAAACTTGCCCTAACATATGTGACTTTAAGAAAATTTCGATCAAGAAAATTTTAACTTGCAGAGCAGTGAGTTGACGTGCATCACTCGGCGCAATCAAATCCATTTCACGAATGATTTGTGCGGCATTTAAAATGAAATGCTGATGTAATACATTTTTTTCATACTGTAATTCAAAATCTTCTTCTGCATCTATTTTATTGATATAGAGTAGGTTTTCTTCTAATTTTCGCGCAATTTGAATACTCTGGGTCAATATCCTAAGTTCTTCGAGCTGTGTTGCCAAATACTGTGCATGCTCACGCATGACATCATATTTTAGTACTTTCATCAGCATGCCCAAATTCATCGGTACATCGCTTTGATACGACTGTGATGAAGACTCCCAACGAATACCTTTTTGCGATAACACCTGCTGTATCTGCGGTAAGTTTGATTGATCAAGATCAGTGCACACTTCAGACACGATACTCTGCCAATGCTGATCCAACACAGGCTCTAGCTGTAAAAGTTTTGCGCTTAGATGAAATGGGACAACCACTGACTGCTTCCTGTATCTTGGTTCTTTAATCAATCTTTAATCAATCTTTTATCGATTTCAGTTTATTTTTATCTAAAATAAATATTTTTGTACACCATCATTCAATGCTGTTCTTCCTAAACAATAAATTGAATCATGTCTTGTTGTAGTTTTCTAAGTTTAAGATTTTACTAAAAAACAGCAAGCATTAATTGTAAACTGATCAATTTATCGTACCAGCATTTTCAGTTTAAGAATCGATTCGATCATTTAACGCTTTTACATTTTTTGCTAGCGCACGTTCATTTTGCTTTTGTTTAAACAGATGCAAAACACCTTCTATCACCAATAATAATACCGCACCCCAAATTGGAATATAGGTCAGCCATTCTTCGGCTTCTACTCGCTCCCCCAATGCGATGGATGCAAAAGCTAACAACACGGGTTCTAAATAACTCAACAAACCAAAAATCACAAATGGCAAATAACGACTCGCCAACATATAGCTACCTAAGCCAAGCGCACTCAGAAAACCCAGTCCTAAAACCGCCAAAATCAGATACGGGAATAACGACATCAGCGCTAAACTATCGCTATGAATAAATCCTAAATAAAAGGCTACAGGCAAAATTAAGCAAAGATCCCACCAAAAACCACCCAAATGATCGGTTTTAAAGGTACGACGTAAAAAGAAATAAATCGGATAAGCCACAGCGACATAGACAGTTTCCCACGCGATACTGCCAATACGCCAAATTTCGTGGCCGACCCCTAAAATTGCCAATGCCACGGCAGCCATCTGCCATTTAGACAGCTTTTCTTTATACAGTACACATCCAACCAGAACCATTACTAAGGGCAATAGAAAATACCCTAAAGATACTTCTAGCCCTCGGCCATTAATTGGTCCCCACAAAAACAACCAAAGCTGTGTAGTACATAAAAATGAACTAATGATTAACCAAATGAGAAAGATCGGTTGCTTGACCACACGCCAAAAAATTTCACTGACTTTGTTTAAATCTTTCATCCACCACATAAATAAGGTTAAAAATGGCAAGGTCGCCAACATGCGCCATGCAAAAGTTTGCTCGCTATCTAGAGGTTTTAAAAAGATGGTAAAGAAATACAAAATACCGAAAGTGACCGATGCCAATACAGACAATGCAACGCCTTTATACATCTTTCACTCCAGTCCAAATGACTACATAATCTTGATATTTTGCTTGATCAATCAAGCTTTTCGCATGGACATTCTAGCAAATAAAAAACCATGCACAGGCATGGTTTTTTAGCATTTGTTCAAATATTTAGGTTTTATGGTTTTACTGTTTGCTTGGTATGAATAATATCTGATAAGTCATAACCGACAGATTGAGCATAATTTAGATATTCCTGAATCACTTCCTGATCTGGATGAGCCGAACGAGAAAGAACCCACATATATTTACGACGTGGCTCACCCACCAAAACTGTTTGATAGTCTTCATCGGCTTTGAGTACCCAATAATCACCACGCCCCACAGGCAACCAACGAATGGCTTCTGGTAAGAAACTAACTTTTAATTTCGTGTTAAACGGTGCATTTTGTACAAATGCCTCGCCTATTGATTGCTTCTTGGTACCATCTTTAGATACGCAGCGATTATTTACATTAATGTTGCCATTTTCATTTAGCGTGTAAACCGCAATCACATCACGGTCACAGCTTTTTTGAAAAACCATAGGCTTACGAGCTACTTCATACCACATACCTAAATAACGATCGAGCTCGACTTTTTCCACAGTCTGTAACGGTTTCGTCTGTGCATAGGCCATTGTGGCTGCACCCAAACCAATTAACACTGCTGCACCAAGTGCAATTTTTGCGAGTTTAAAACCAGCTTTCGGAAGATTCGTTGTTGTCATTTTTATGCCTCATTTCGATGCAAAACATTCGATGAAAATTAAGTAATTCTTTCTCTCGTGTTTTTACTCTAGCGGAAAAAATTGCCCTAAAAATCATTTTCTTGTCTGAATTATGTATGTCATTCAAACAATATTCCGCATCTTGTCTAACAAAATTATGAAATCATCTGTGCTTTTAAACGCAAGATTTCATCGCGTAATCGAGCGGCTTGTTCAAACTGTAAATCTTTCGATGCCTTCAGCATTTCTTTTTCCAGCTTGTTCATATGTTTTGCCAGAAGTTTTGGATCCGACATCAAATGACGTTCATCTGCAGTTAATGCCTTGGCCTGATCTGAAATTTTTGCATCGATTTCATCATCTGTCAGCAGTTCACCAGTATCAATATCATTAACGTTTTGGCGTACAGCACTACGTGGTGTAATGCCATGTTCAAGGTTAAATGCAATCTGTAAATTACGACGACGATCCGTTTCATCAATGGCTTTTTGCATGGAGTCGGTCATACGATCTGCATATAAAATCGCTTTACCGTTTAAGTTACGCGCTGCACGACCAATGGTTTGAATCAAAGAACGCTCAGAACGTAAGAACCCCTCTTTGTCTGCATCTAAAATGGCTACTAGAGACACCTCTGGCATATCTAAGCCTTCACGCAGCAAGTTAATCCCAACAATTGCATCGTATACACCTGAACGCAATTCATGAATAATTTTAGTTCGTTCAACAGTGTCAATATCAGAATGTAAATAAGCGACCTTAATACCATATTCTTTCAAATATGAAGTTAAATCTTCTGCCATACGTTTGGTTAATGTCGTAACCAATACACGCTCATTTAAGTTTTTTCGATTATTAATTTCTGACAATACATCATCCACTTGCGTTAACACTGGACGAATTTCAATTTCAGGATCAACCAAACCTGTGGGTCGAACCACTTGCTCAACGACTTGTTCAGACTTTTCCATTTCGTAATGTGCAGGCGTTGCACTGACATAAATGGTCGAAGGAATAATCCGCTCCCATTCTTCAAATTTCATTGGGCGGTTATCAAGCGCACTTGGTAAACGAAAACCGTAATTGACCAAATTTTCTTTACGTGAACGGTCACCTTTATACATAGCCCCAATTTGCGGTACGGTAACGTGCGATTCATCAATGATTAATAAAGCATCATCAGGTACATAATCAAACAAAGTCGGAGGTGCTTCACCAGAAGGACGGCCAGACAAGTGGCGTGAATAGTTTTCAATACCGTTGGTATAGCCAAGCTGCTGCATCATCTCTAAATCATACCGTGTACGTTGTTCGATACGCTGTGCTTCGAGTAATTTATCATTTGCACGAAAGAATCCTAGTCGTTCTGCGAGTTCTTCACGAATCGTTCCAATTGCACGCTGTAAATTATCTTTAGGTGTTACATAATGGCTTTTTGGGTAAATCGTAATACGTGGCACTTTACGGACCATTCTGCCCGTCAATGGATCAAACCATCGAACTGAATCAACTTCATCATCAAATAATTCTATTCGAATGGCATTTTGATCAGATTCAGCAGGAAAAATATCAATAATTTCACCACGAATACGGTATGTGCCCCGTAAAAATTCGAGTTCATTTCGGGTGTATTGCATTTCCACCAAACGACGGATGATATCATCACGGCTAATACGGTCTCCTTCCACGATATGCAGAAGCATACTCATATAAGCATTGGGATCACCCAGACCATAAATAGCTGAAACTGACGCTACGATAATTGCATCACGTCGCTCTAATAATGCCCGTGTTGCCGAAAGACGCATTTGGTCGATATGATCATTAATCGATGAATCTTTTTCAATAAAAGTATCTGAAGATGGAACATAGGCTTCGGGTTGATAATAGTCATAATAACTGACGAAGTATTCCACGGCATTATGCGGAAAGAAGGCTTTAAACTCGCCATAAAGCTGCGCAGCCAAAGTTTTATTATGCGCCATAATAATCGTTGGACGTTGCGTGCGTGCTATCACATTTGCCATGGTATAGGTTTTACCTGAACCTGTTACCCCTAAGAGCAACTGATCATGCATTCCTTTTTCAATCCCCTTCACCAATTTCTCAATCGCTTGAGGCTGATCACCTGCCGGCTGATATTGTGTTACCAGTTCAAAAGGCTGTTCCTGCATCACACTCTTCTTCAACAGTTTTATATGGCTTTATTATGAGGGCAAAGTTGCACAAAACAACGCTAAATTTATGTAAATACCAGAGGCGTGTACAGACTGTAAAATTATCATTCAACATAACCCCATAGATTTTTCTCATGTTTGAAAAATAATTCGCCTGATTTCGCATGTTTTTCTTGAGGAAACTGTTGGCTCTAAAAAAACTCAGGAATAAAGCGTTCATTTATCCCTTATTGATACTTGACCTATGTAAATTTCACCTGCAACATGAACAAAAGGACGCCACAGATCAAACTTATGACTTACCAATATCATGACGAAAGTATTGTTAAAAACCTACCCGAAGATACTATTTTTGTTTTTGGCAGCAATATGGCAGGTCAACATGCTGGTGGTGCAGCGCGTACTGCCCTAGAGCATTTTGGTGCAATGAATGGTATTGGTCGTGGATGGGCTGGTCAAAGTTTTGCTATTCCAACAATGAATGAGCATTTACAACAAATGCCATTGTCTCAGATTCAACATTATGTTGATGATTTTAAAATCTATACCAAGAATCATCCGAAGACCAAATATTTCATTACTTCGATTGGCTGTGGTGTCGCTGGCTATAAAGTTGAAGAAATTGCTCCCATGTTTAAGGGGATTTCCAGAAATGTTATTTTTCCACTTTCATTCCGTCCTTTCGTTGAAAAAGCTTTACCTAAACTTACTTCGAAACTTCTACATACAATTTTTCAAGACTCGGTAATTTTTGCACCTTCGGCAGATGAATTGGTTGATGTTCTGGCCTTAACAGATAATGAAAAAAGTCTTGCGAAAATTGTGCTGAATACCCAAATGTACCCGACAGATAGCAATGGTCGTGACCGTATTTTTGAAATTGAAGATATTTTGCATGCCCTGAATGGGAAAATATTCGAGTTTCAAAGCAACTCAGAAGGCCCAATGATGTTTGGCGGCGTCATTTTAGCCCTACTTGAACTGTACAATATTAATGAAAAAGATTTTATTGATGTTTGGAAAGCTGAACGTGAAATCGCTGCACCAAAGCCTGAAAATAAAGCTCGTAAAGCCAGCCGCTAAAGACTATTTTCACCACATTCCCCCCCAAAAAGCCAATGTCCATATTGGCTTTTTTCTACGGTTGACTAATGATTTTTAGCGACTTAAGTCACATTAAAAATAAAGTTTATTTTACATATCACATTATTTTAATATCATTTTTTTCATCTTATACTACTTGCTGACATTATCATAAAGAATGACGAGCACATAAAATAGACATGCTAGATTCTCCTTTTTTTGAGCTATCCCCCATTGCCGTGTGGCTTGAAGATTACAGTGAAGTCAAAAAACAATTTGATCTCTGGCGTCAGCAAGGTGTGCAGGATCTCGCCACTTTTCTTCAACAAGATGAATCACGTATTCTGCAATGTGCAAGAAAAATAAAAATCTTACAGGTCAACACAAAAACGTTAGAACTTTATCAAGCGCGTAATATTGAACATTTATGTCAAAACCTTGATCTCGTTTTTAAGGCGGAGATGTGTCAAACACACATTAGAGAGTTGGTTGCATTGTGGAATGGTGAAACGCATTTTTCCCATTCTGCCGTGAACTATACGCTCAGTGGACAACGCCTAGACATTCAACTCAAAGGCATCGTGCTACCGAGTCATGAGCAGGATTTGTCTGCCGTTTTAATTACGACTGAAGATATCACCTCTTATACTGAAGCTTGTCGTTTACATGAACAAAGTCGTCATTTGGCAGAAGCGCGTTTCCATTATTCGCCAACCTCACTTTGGGTAGAAGATTTCAGCCGAATTAAAATAAAATTAGATCAGCTTCGCGCTTTAGGTATAGAAGATTTTGTGACATTTTTGGATGTTCACCCCGATTTTGTACAAGAGTGTATTAAGGAAATACTGATCGTTGACGTTAATCAGGCCACCCTTGATTTGTTTGGCGCTTCGGACAAAGAAATATTGCTCAAAAATGTACATAAAGTATTTGCCAAAGAAATGCTGCAAACCTTTAAAGAACAGTTGATTGAACTTTGGAATGGCAATCTACATCATCAACGTGAAGCTATAAATTATGCACTCGATGGCAGTATTCGCCACGTATTATTGCAATTTACTGTATTTCCCGATTATCTCGATGACTGGAGCACCGTGCAGGTTGCGCTGACTGATATTACCGCACGTAAAAAGGCTGAAAATTATCTTGAATATTTAGGTAAGCATGACGTTCTGACCAAGCTCTATAACCGTTCATTTTATATCGCAGAACTCAATCGTCTCGCACGCAATCAATTACGTCCTGTTTCTTGTATTTTTATGGATTTAAATGGGCTAAAAGAACTCAATGACAGCATTGGGCATGATGCTGGTGACAGTATCCTCAGACGTTTGGGCAACATTTTAAACCAACTTATTCAGCATACGCCCTATTCTGCTTCGCGCATTGGTGGTGATGAATTTGTCATACTTTTACCGGGTGCAGATGATGCAGCACTGCAAAACTGCTTACAAAGTTTGAATGAGTTGTTATTGGTCGATAACCAATTTTATTCTAATCAACCGATGAGTATATCGATTGGTTCTGCCACCAATATCTTGAATGAGCGAATGGAAGATATGCTTAAACGTGCTGATCTTGACATGTATCGTCAGAAGAAAAAGTATTATCTCAATAAAGACCGTAGAATTCAGTCTGAAATACGCAATTAACATCAATAATTTGCAATAAAAAAGCCATGGTCTGAACCATGGCTTTTTTATTTAAATCTCTTAACGCTTACCCATCGAACGACGTGTACCGCGTGGTGGCATCCAAGTACGGTCAGCATAACGCTGAGGTTTTGGACGCATATCTTCAAAGATTTCATCCGAAGCATTATCTTCAGCTTTTTTAATCGGAAAAGGCAAATTGACTAAAGCCTTTTTCTTGGGAGGGTTTTGCGTACTCATACGAATAACTCAATTGAATCTGGCGCTATTGTACAAAAAAAATGGTTTTGGTGTAAAAGGCTTTGAGTGATTAGACTCGATTGGCATATAAAGACTCAATGATCAGCTATGAATTTTATATCTATAGAGGACAACAGCACAAAACTGCTTTGAATATGGTCGTTTTAAACTATTTTATTGACCTAAACAAATAAATTCACTGTCATTTATGTCAATAAATATTGAATATTTACAAATAGATATAAGCATTTCTAAATTTCAAAAATGTTCTTTTTTTTTACACAAATACCTCATTAAAACCTTCAAACAATACAAATCATCAAGAATGTTACAGGACTATTACCTTTACTCTTGTTTTCTATAACATTTTTTACGCACTAATTTTGAATAATGAGCACTTAGAAAAATTATTATCAATTTACGGACATGGAGTCCTTTAAAATGAAAAAAAGTGTATTGTGCATTGCTGCTTCTATGGCTGCTCTACCTATGCTCAGTCATGCAGACTCACCATATTTTAGTTTAAAAGATGGCGATGGCTTCAAACGTTTTTCTGTCTCTGTTGGTGCTTTACATGTTATGCCACAAGGTAAAGCGCAGCCATTTCGTGTAAATACTGCCATCAATGAAGGCTATGAGGCAGAAGTTGGTGATGTTAAAACACAAACAGTAAAAGACAATATTCGAGAAGGATACAAAGTCCCTCCGCTGCTAGCAGGTGCCCTAAACCTTTTGGACACAGTTCCTGCTTCAATGAGTGGTAAAGCCACCATTTCAGGACTTGAACAATGGGACAATCCAGGGACAGGTCTTGAAGCAGACGACGTCACCACGCTTGGGATCATGACCAACTATTTCTTCACTGACAATGTATCACTAGAAATGAAAGCGGGTATTCCGCCAAAAGTTGATTTACAAGGCTCAGGGAAAATTTACGCGCCCTTTTCAGCCATTGCAAAACCACTAGGCGGTGCACTGGGAAATCTTGAACTTGAAAATGATATTTTCATTACCGACTTAGGCGCACATGGTGCAGCAGCTTCTGCACGTGCATGGACTCCGGCTGCTGAAATCCAATATCACTTCGGTAAAACTGGCGTCAATAAATTCCGTCCCTATGTGGGTCTAGGCGTGATGTATGCCTACTTCAATGAATTGGAAATGAATCCACAAATTGAGAAAGATTTGATTGCCGCAGGTCACATGATTGCCAACATTAAAGAAGGTAATGCAGGCGCCTCTTTGGAAGGAAAACCAAGTAAGGCAAATCCCAAAGTTGATTTAGAGGCAACTGATGTATTTGCTCCGGTTGCGACGGTGGGCTTCACATATGATTTCAATGATAAATGGTTTGCTGTTGGTTCTGTCAGCTATGCACACCTACAAAATGAAACCACCATTACCGTTACAGATGCGACACACGGCGAACTGATCAAATCTAAAGCGGATATTGAAGTAAACCCGATCCTTGCATATGCAGGTATCGGTATGCGTTTCTAATTAATAACCTGAATATAAAAAAAGACGGCTACGGCCGTCTTTTTTATTAGGCTATATATGGTCTTTTATTTTGAATTATCTCTTCAATCTCTTTTAAACACTTTTGAATTTCGGCTGTGTCATTTTTCTTTATTCATCCATAGTTACCTATAAAAAAAATTTATTGTTTGGTGAATTAAATTTAATCGCAACTCTGCGTTTATTCGCATACCATTGGGTTAAATTTAAAGAATGTAGCCTGCTGTATGTCTGATACTCGTTTCTCAAAGCCCCTGATTTACATGCTCATTGGCAGTGCTATTATTTTGGCATTGTCTTTAGGGGTGCGTCATGCATTTGGCCTCTATCTCGTGCCGATGAGTGATGAATTCGGTTGGGGACATAACGTATTTAGCCTTGCCATTGCCATGCAAAACTTAATTTGGGGTGCTGTGCAGCCAATTACTGGGGCTTTTGCAGATAAATATGGCAGTAAGATCGTGGTCGCAGTCGGTGGTGCATTATATGCCCTCGGGCTATTACTCATGGCCATCAGCTCTACCGGTTTACTTCTTAATTTAAGCGCAGGTTTAATCCTAGGTTTGGCTCTCTCGGCCACTTCATTTCCAGTATTACTCTCGGCCGTAGGACGTGCAGCACATCCAGACAAACGTAGTTTAGCCATGGGTATTGCCAGTGCCGCAGGTTCTTTTGGTCAGTTCATTATGCTGCCCTCTACATTACTGCTACTGCAAAAATTTGGTTGGTCTTCGGCTTTGGTGGTCAGCGCCATTTTAATTGCGCTTATTATTCCTTTAGCTTGGATGTTAAAAGCACCAATGTATGTTGCACCAAATGCAATCAATACGCATGAAGCCTCTCTGACATTTAAACAAATTTTGCAATTGGCTTGGGAGCATAAACCCTTTTGGTTTTTAGCACTTGGTTTCTTTGTCTGTGGCTTCCAAGTGGTGTTTATTGGTATCCATCTGCCGGGTTATTTAATTGATCATGGCTTTAATGCCACTACAGGCACTATTTTCCTAGCGCTCGTTGGACTGTTTAATATTGTCGGCACATACACAGCAGGTTGGCTCGGTGGCAAATATTCCAAACCAAAGCTGTTGATGGGACTGTATGGATTACGTGGTATTGCCATTATTGCCTTTCTTTTGCTGCCTTTAAGCACATGGACAATCTATGCTTTTGGCGTCATTATGGGTCTACTATGGCTTTCTACCGTACCGCTCACCAACGGTATAGTGGCCAATATGTTTGGCGTTAAATATCTCAGTATGCTGAGTGGTATCGTGTTCTTTACTCACCAAGTCGGTTCATTTTTTGGTGGTTGGTTGGGTGGTGTGAACCACGATATGACCGGTAACTATAATGCCATTTGGATTTTTTCGATTGTCCTGAGTATTTTTGGGGTATTGGTACATTTCATGGTTAATGAGGAAAGTGTCATTCATGACTAATTCAATATTATGGTTTCGACTCAGTATTGCCCTCAGTATTCTGGCCTTGTTGGCCTTATCCATCGGCTTATGGAGCCAAACGCCTGAATTATTCGAATACTTTAACCAAGCGTTTTGTGCACATTAAAGACGCATAGAAGCCTTAATTCCAATTCAAACTGCTGTTTTATCAACACTACAACAGCAGTTTTTTAGCTATTTTCTCCACGATTCAATAAAAGCTGCATTTTCAGCATATTAGTATTAATAATAAGTTTTTTCATAAACTTAGCTTATTTTTTAATTTTCCAACCTGCACTTTCTTCCTTAGATTAAGTCTCAATAAAGAACAATTTGAGAACTTATGAAATGACCGCATTAACTCAACTTTCACAAGCCATCCATGATGCTCCGCGTTGGCATCAAGCAGAACATTTTCAAGATGGCAATGAAATTCGTATTGAAGTGCAACATGACCAAGCTTTGGGGGCCGTGGTTTATGGTTTAGATGCGCGTAAAGCACAGTCTGGGGAAACCATCTACCGTTTAAAACAAGCGCTGGCAGAACAGTTGATTTTAATTTTTAAACATCAAAGTCTAGATGATTTACAGTATCTCGCGTTTGCAAGCTACTTCGGTTCAATTTTCCGTCCTGGTGCAGATATTCCTGTGCTAGCATCACAAGATGACACCGGTACACCACCAGACGTCGTACCTGTGTCAAATGCAGTCGGTAAAGGAGACTATACTGGACATGGTGAATTGGCTGCGCATGCAGACCATCAGTGGACTCCACTGCCATCATTTGGTTCATTACTCTATGCCATTGAACTGCCACAAGACGGTGGACAAACCTCATGGTATAACACCATTAAAGCCTATGAAGCTTTAGATGAAGCGACACAAAAACATTTAGAACAACTTCAACTCATTACCTACAACCCATTTGTCCGTGCCAAAAATAATAAAAGCACAACTGGATATGGCGCTACACCGCTTTACCGTTTCAAAGACCAACCGATTGTTGGACATGCCTATCCACATCCGCTTGTACGTACCCATCCAGAAAGTGGTCGTAAAGGGCTGTGGTTAAATGAACGATCTGAAGTGGAATTGGTTCACTACGATGATCAGTCGGGCAGTGAATTGATTGCATCTTTACGTGAACATTTATTGAAACCTGAGTTTCGATATGAACATCAATGGGAAGAAGGTGACATTGTGTTTTGGGATAACCAAGCCACTTTACACTCACGCCGCCCTTTCCCTTCAGACCAACGCCGCTTATTAAAGCGAATTAGCCTAGCAGGAGGACGACCATACTAATGTTGAACTTCATGCCAACAATAAAAAATAAATAACCCAGCAAAATCCGTGTTTGAGCAATAACTCCAAATAATTAAAATTTTAAAACAATAAGAACACTGCTCAAATTACGGATGATCTATATCTAATGCCTTAAAACCTGAAATTAAATGATCTAACATCGCACGCACACCCGGCAGCATGCCTTGTCGTGTCGCGTAGGCAACATGGATGACCCCTTGCGGCAATTGCCATTCAGGAAATAGCTCTATTAACTCACCACTTTTTAAAGCATCACGTACAAACACTTTGGGCAAAGATGCGATTCCTACGCCAGAAAGAGCAGCCGAAATCATCGCACTAAAACTGTCAGTTCTTAAGCGTGGATGAAATTCAATTTGTTGAGTTTCACTTTTTTCACGATGTCGGAAATCCCAAAAATGTTTAGGCCGATCAAAACCAATACACGGAAAATTTTGAATCTCAGCCAATTGCTGTGGTATTTCACGCTCGAAGAAAAGTTGTGGCGATGCCACCAAAACATGATCCCAAGCATCTAAATCTCGAACGATCAAATCACTATCCATTAAAGGCATATTTCGAACACGAATTGCTAAATCTACGCCTTCCTCGATAACATCAACCCGATGATTGGTCGCCATCAGATGCACACTGACCTCAGGATATTGCTGCATAAAATCGGTGACCATTTTTGCAACAGGCATTTCCACCAAAGCTACAGGACAAGAAATTTTAATCTGGCCACAGAGTTGGTCATTCAACGTACTAAGCACAAAGTTTTCCGTTTCGCTGACTTCCTCTAAAATTTTTAAGCAATGCAAATAGAACTGTTGTCCTATTTCAGTTACTGTAAATTTACGCGTATTACGCTGAATCAAACGCACCCCCAAACGGGTCTCTAATTCTGCGATACGGCGTGATAGCTTAGATTTTGTAATACCCAATGCTTCACTGGCTTTGGTATAACCTTGATATTTCACCACTTGCACGAAATAGTAATAGTCATTTAAATTTTGCATGATTGTTTCATTTTTAGAATAATCTGTTGAGTTTTTCGCCCTGTCATTCCCTCACTATACCTCAATAATAGATCTCAGAAGCAATATATTGAGGGCTGAATTATGAATTCAATCAAATGTGTTTATCATAGTGATCGTAGTACTTGGGTGGGCGATGGCTTCCCAACAAACTCTATGCTCCCTATGCAAGAAATGGGCAATCAAACCAGTCCATTTCTCGTTATGGGCTATACCGGCCAATATCACTTCTCTCCAAGTCATCATCAACGTGGTGTTGGATCACATCCACATCGTGGCTTTGAAACAGTAACCATTGTTTATGAAGGTGAATTAGAGCATTTTGACTCTAAAGGAAATCACGGCAGTATTGCCAAAGACGAAGTGCAATGGATGACCGCAGGTCGAGGCATTATGCATGAAGAACACCATTCTAAAGATTTTGCAAAAACTGGCGGAAATTTAGACATGGTACAACTTTGGGTCAATTTACCTCGTCATGCCAAAATGACTGAACCTCGCTATCAAGAACTGACTAAAGCCAATATTGCTGAAGTTAAACTTGCACAAAATGCTGGCGTGGTACGCGTCATTGCTGGCCAATTCGAAGATACATTGGGCGCCGCTGAAACCTTTAGCCCGATGAATGTATTGGATGTGCGCTTGAATGCAAATGCTGAACAGGAATTTTCATTCAACCCACAGTGGAATAACATGATTTTTGTATTAAGTGGGGCGATCGAAATTGAAGGTCAACGCTTTGATGCGAAACAGACTTTATATGTGAGTGACCAAGTATCGTCCTTGAAACTTAAATCTTTTGAAGCAACCAAACTGCTTATTTTAAGTGGCGAAGCTTTAAATGAACCGATTGCGGCACATGGACCATTCGTCATGAATACTGAAGATGAAATACGTCAGGCATTTTATGATTTTCAACATGGTCATTTTGCTTAAATATTTCCACGATAAAGTCCCAATAAAAAAACCGCCTTCTGGCGGTTTTTTTATATCTATGTTGGTATGAATTACGCATCACGCTTTCAGCAGATTATTGCGTGACTTTTTGATAAAACGCATCTATTGCATTGACCATTTGCTCAAGTCCCGGCTGTTCCAAAGGATAATGTCCTGCATTTTTCAACAGCACGACATCGACTGGAACTTGGTGAATCCGTGCTAAAAATGGCTGACTTAAAGCCAAAGGCGTCCAGCGGTCTTGTTCAGGCTGCGTTAGTAAAATTGGGCAGACATCAAACTGCTCCGGTGGCGTGTCATTTTTATAATATAAATACGAATCTAGAAATTTAACCGATACACTATTCCCAGCTGACGTTTTATCTTTTAAAAAGACCTGCAATGCTGCGTCATTATTCACCAAGCGATGCATTTTACTTACCCACCGCATCGGCATTGGCAATGCTGAAAATGGTGTATGTGCTGTCACATGAGCCAGTGGGCTGCCCACGCGGCTCATAAATTTATTCAAAGAGACTTGATCACGCACAGTTTTATTTGAAGTGTCTAGAAAGGTCATACCGACGATACCTTTCACCTTTTTATTTTTTGCCGCCACGTGATAGGTCAACATACCACCTGCACTAAGCCCATACAAAACGATAGGACGATGATCTTTTTGTAGCTCGGCTTCAATGAGGTCATTACCTGCTTGAACCCAATCATCATAACGAATTTTTGAGCCCTTTTTGACTTGGGTGAGGCCATAACCGGGCATATCAATAGCGATAGTTTCATAGCCACGTTGTGCCAAAGGATGACCCAAAATCATCGACATTTGTCGACCATTTGTTCCCACACCATGAAACAGAATCACCTTCACTTTTGCCTGTGGATTCCGATAAGTATCTAAGTGAACAGTATGACCTTGCCAGTTCCACCACTCTTCTTTAGGGCGCTGCGTTTCGTCTAAATGGTATTCTTTGGGTAGATAGTGCTGAATTTCCTGCCAACTGTTTTGATCTGAATAACTTGCTAATGCTTGTGTAGCCGGTAGCTGATCATCTGCAAATGCCATGATTGAAAGTAACGATGCAATGCCACTCATCAACCACTTCAATAAAGCGCTCAAAATTTCTGATAAGGTGTCTGATTTTGGAGAAGTCATTTTTAGACAATTTTTTATGTGTATGTGCTGATGCTAATCAGCGGCGGAAACCGACGCCATGTGCATGTGGGACAGCACTATGTCACTTCGTCCAATTATCTTTTTCCCTGCTAAGCACTTCAAAATATTTTTGAAGCAGGATTTACATACTCCTGCAATAATCAGCCTTTAAGATCTTTTAACTTTAATAATTTTATCCTTTAGAAATTCATAACCTTACTTTTGATTTTAAATATTGGTAACGCATGAGCCAGTCCAAACCACAACGAAACCTTGTCATCTTTCTCACCTTTTTAAGATTAGGGTGTATTGCATTTGGTGGACCTGCGGCACATTTGGTGTTGTTTTTTCAATATTTTGTGAAACAAGAAAAATGGATAACAGAGCATGAATATGCGCATTTGCTTGCCTTGGCTCAAGTCCTTCCAGGCCCAACAAGTAGCCAGCTCGGCATGGCAATTGGATTTCAACTCAACCGCTATCAAGGTGCTTGTTTTGCATGGTTAGGATTTACTTTACCTTCAGCCCTGCTGATGTGTGCCGCGGCCACTTTAAGTATAAAACTCAGTAATCAACTCTCAACTTTATTCTTTCATGTTATTCAGTTAATTGTACTAGCCGTTGTTGCATGGGCATTTTGGCAAATGATGCGAAGCTTCTGTAAAACAAAATTTCAGTATCTAGTCATGCTTTTAGCTGCATTTTTTATTTATTTCTTTCAATTTTCTTTAAATCAAGTTTTGGTGATTTTATGCGCTGCAATTATCGGTTTAGTTTTATCGTCAAATCAATTACACAGCCAAAAGCCAAATATCGCCGAAACATTTCCACCCAAACATGACAATTTTAGCCGGAATGCACATGAAAATACTTGCACCTCTTGGCTATGGCTTCTCGCCTTTATCAGCCCTTTTTTCGTTCTGCCATTCTTCGATATACAACATAGCAATATATTGGCTTTCAGCTTAGAAAGCTTCTACCGCACAACATCCCTCGTCTTTGGTGGTGGACATATTATTTTGCCATTTTTACATCAGGACTTTGTCTCTACAGGACTGATCAGTAATGAAAATTTTGACTTAGGCTATGCCCTTGCACAACTCATGCCGGGACCTTTGTTTAGTTTCGCCGCCTATCTCGGCACACTTTTACCCATGACCGATGTGCCAATCTTGAATGCCGCACTCGCGACGTTAGCGATATTTTTACCATCATTTTTATTATTGTTTGGCTTATTGCCCTATTGGAATAAATTGATGAAATACCCGATGCTTTTTGGCACCTTAAAAATAATCAATGCGGCTGTCGTTGGTTTATTACTGTGTCTACTATTTCAAATGAGCCAAAAATACATCATTCAATGGACAGACTTTATATTTGTTGCCGTCGTTATTGCTTTACTTCGCAGCAAACTGCCAGTTTGGTTCAGCTTAATAAGCAGTTTTATCGGCTATTACGCTTTTTTAACTTTTCTGCCTTTTTAAACTTAAGCAAAAAAAACTAGAACTCAAGGAGTAAATTAATCCTCATCGATTAAGCTTGCGCCCTTGACCACAGTTTTCCCCTCGACCTGATCCAGTTGATAATGCTGCACATCACTATACTGTTTGATCATTTCAACCAGTTCATTGGAATGTGTGGTCAACCAAAGCTGCGTATAGCGACTTGCTTCGGCAATCAGCATCGCCAAGGCAGGTAATAAATCGGGATGTAAGCTATTTTCTGGCTCATTCAGTGCCATAAAATTTGGGGGTCTTGGACTCAACAAAGCCACGGCTAAACACAAAAACCGTAAAGTCCCATCTGAAAATTCGGCACTTTCCAAAGGTCTTAAGATCCCTTGCTTTTGCATCATCATTTGAAAGCGCCCACCCATTTCCTGCACATAAAATTGGGTCTGCGGAAAGGCTTTTTCTAGTACTTCAAACAAGGTTTCACTGTTACCACGCTCACGCAAGGTTTCAAAAGCCGCAGCTAAATTTGTACCATCATGCGCTAAAACTGGCGAACGAATGCCCACCTGTGGGACACGGATCGGTGAATTTCCACTGACAGAAAACTCATGATAAAAACGCCAGTTTTTCATGGTCTCACGCACTTGTGAAACTTCGGGATATAAGTGTGGATCGGACAATTGTCCAAACACCGACTCTTCTGGTGTTAATGCCATCGGATAAGCAATCCGTTCTTCATCAACATTTTTAAGAAATGCCGCTTGGTTGGTTCTTTCCAACAACTCACTCATTTTTCGACGTTGATAGCCGCTTAACCAAATCCCTTCTACTTTGACCAAAGGATCGAGTGCAAACAAGGTGATGAGCGGTTCAGGAAAACCTATTTCAAGTTGATATTCATAATGCTCCATCTCCACTGCAAGCTTCATGCGCTTAGGGTCTTTCGATCGATCACCCGCACGGTGACCACCTGCCCACATGATTTTTTGAATCCCGCCCTCATTTGCAATAGCTTGGGATAATTGGCCATTTGCAGCTTCATGCAGGAGACGTACAGCTTTATATAGATTGGATTTACCACAACCATTCGGACCACTGACAATATTCAGACGCGATAAGGTCAGATTCATATGATGAATAGATCGAAAACCTTGAATGGTCACTGAACGGATCGTCATAAGCTACCTAAAATGAGTTGGAAATGCTGATGATTATAAGTGGATTGAATGTATATTTTGCATACACTTTATCCTAACTATAAAAAAACCCGCAAGCCGAAACTTACGGGTCTTTCATTGTACATTCTAAGTTCAATTTAACCTTAGAATAAACGGTTCATACCATTCAATGTTGCAACACGGTACGCTTCCGCCATAGTCGGATAGTTAAATGTGGTTTCTACGAAATATTTAATCGTATTGTTCGGGCTGTTCATCACGGCCTGACCAATGTGAATAATTTCCGCAGCATTATTACCGAAGCAATGAACACCTAAAATTTCTAAAGTATCACGATGGAACAAGATTTTAAGCTCACCCACGGTGTCGCCCGTAATTTGCGCACGTGCCAAATGACGGAACGATGCCTGACCCACTTCATACGGAATTTTTTCTTCAGTTAACTGTTGTTCAGTTTTACCAATCGAAGAAATTTCAGGAATTGTATAAATACCTGTCGGAATATCCGTTACAGGTGCAATTCCTTCTTCACCGCTCATGTTAGAACCAGCACAGCGACCTTGGTCATATGCAGCAGATGCAAGTGATGGCCAACCGATTACATCACCCGCTGCAAAGATATTCTCTACTTCAGTCTGATATTGATCATTCACGGTTAGTTGACCACGGCTGTTTGGTTTGATGCCTACATTTTCTAGACCTAAACCATCTGTGTTACCAGAACGGCCGTTACACCACAAAATCGCGTCGGCTTTAATTTTCTTACCACTTTGCAAGTGAAGCACCACGTGGTCATCATGTGTTTCAAGATGATCAATCTGTTCGTTGTGGCGAATCAGTACACCCTGCTCACGTAAACGATATGACAATGCATCTGAGATTTCATCGTCTAAATAGCTGAGTAATTTGTGCTGTGTATTGATCAAATCGACTTTGTGGTCTAGACCAATAAAGATAGAGGCATATTCACAACCAATCACACCTGCACCGTAAATGATGATTTTTTGGATTGAATAATCCAGATCCAAAATTTTGTCTGAATCAAATACGCGAGGATGATTAAAGTCTAAAGCAGCTGGACGGTAAGGACGTGAACCTGTCGCAATCACTAATTGCTGGAATACTAAAGTTTCCGTCATACCTTCATTGCTAAAAATCAAAACAGTGTTTTGATCTTGGATATACGCACGGCCGTGGAAAATATCAATTTTATTACGGTCATAAAAACGTGAATGCGTTTCAACTTGTTGTTGAATCACTTTATGCGCATTACGTAACACCTGTTTCATCGTGAACTGTTTCCATTCACCGACTTTTTGGAACATAGGGTCACGTTGGTAACGTAAAATGCTTGAAACGGTCTGACGCAATGCTTTACTTGGAATTGTTCCTACATGGGTACAGTTACCACCAAGCTGTTCACGCATATCTACAATTGCAACTCGCTTACCTGATTTAGCAAGTTTCATTGCAGCGCCTTCACCCGCAGGGCCAGAACCCAGAACTACCGCATCGTATTTCACGAAAGTTCCACTAACGACCTCTTTCTTACGTGGCATTCAACGCTCCTTTACAAATATTCTTTAATCTAGGCTGTATTATGACGTATATCCTAACTTTTTTGGATATTTAGCTCACATATATTATGTGATAACCACATTTATTATATGAATATCGTTTTCCCCCTATTTAAGCTCAAGTCCGCTATAATGATCGAGCTAATTTTTTGAATATCTCCTCGTCAAAAACAGTGGAAAAGTTGAATATGTCTGAGAACCGTAAACCTGTACAGGGTGTAAAACTTCGTGGCGCAGAAAAAGTCGCTCGCATACCTGTGAAGGTTGTGCCAACGGTTGAAACGCCTCGTAAGCCTGACTGGATTCGGGTCAAAATGGCTGCCCCTGATGAAGTTCAACGTATTAAAACAACTTTGCGCGCACAAAAATTACATACCGTGTGTGAAGAAGCGGCTTGCCCGAACTTACCTGAATGTTTCGGTGGCGGTACTGCAACCTTTATGATTATGGGCGATATCTGTACTCGTCGTTGCCCATTCTGCGACGTTGCGCATGGTCGTCCTAATGCTCTTGACCCAGATGAACCACGTCACATGGCAGAAACCATTGCCAATCTTGGTTTGAAATATGCCGTAATTACGTCGGTCGACCGTGATGACCTAGTTGATGGCGGCGCACAGCACTTTGTTGACTGTATTAAAGAAGCTCGTGACTTGAGTCCAAAAACACTTTTGGAAATTCTAGTTCCTGACTTCCGTGGTCGTATGGATGTTGCCCTTCGTATTATGACGGAGTGTCCACCTGATGTGTTTAACCACAACATTGAAACCGTGCCACGTTTGTATAAAGCAATGCGTCCGGGTTCTGACTACCAACACTCTCTAAACTTATTAAAAATGTTTAAAGAATACTGCCCAGATGTACCAACTAAATGTGGTTTGATGGTCGGTATTGGTGAAACTGAAGAAGAAGTCATTGCGTTATTAGACGACTTAAAAGCACACGATGTTGACTATGTCACCATTGGCCAGTACTTACAGCCCTCTAAAGAACATGCCCCTATTGACCGTTTTGTAAGCCCAGAAGAATTTGAGCGTTACACGGCACATGGTCAAAAGCTTGGTTTCAAAAACATTTGGGCTGCACCAATGGTCCGTTCAAGCTATTTTGCTGACCGTCAATACTATGGTGAGCCAGTACCTGCGGTACGTCGTAAAACTGATCCTGCAAAGAAAATTGCAGTTCAAACGATTGAAGCCTAATCACGCAAAGATTTAAAACATCGCAAATTAAAGCCCTCATTGATTGAGGGCTTTTTTGTGGCTTTCACACGCTCAGCCTAATTCGTTAACAAATATAAGATCTTTCGAAAATTGTCCGTTCCTTAAACGTTATCCAATATATCGAATCATCCAAGTTTACGTAATGTGACATTTTTTTGCCCGATAGGGATTGTATTGTGATTATTTATTAATCAATCTATTGATAACACTTTATTTGCGCTTTCATGATATTCACGCAATTTTCCAATCAAACTCACCAGCCGAGTGATGGCATTTTGACAGTCTCATGCACTTTAAAATCAGAAAGACAAAAGATGAGATCATTTTTAAACGCATGTAGGCTGTTTTAAACGCATAACGCTCTGGCCCTTGTCACTGGAGCCATAACAAATGCTATTTATACTCAGTGCAGTACTCTTTATTTTTGCTCTTTGGGCCGTTTTTTTCTTTGAACTTTCACGAGCTGTAGGCGCAATAACACTGATATTTGTTTCAATTGCACTCGCCTTTTTAACCCCATGGTCATTAATACTTGGCATCCCTCTTATTGCTTTGAGTTTAGTTGTGTTGATTGACCCACTGCGGCTCAATCTACTCACCAAACCTGCCTATAAAACCTTAGCAAATGCAATGCCGAGTATGAGTACTACGGAACGTGAAGCGTTGGATGCAGGAACAAGTTGGTGGGAAAAAGAGCTATTTATGGGCGCGCCTGATTGGAAAAAATTTGAGGCTTATCCCTACCCTCAGCTCAGCGCTGAAGAACAATCCTTCATTGATAATGAAGTCGAGCAACTTTGTGCCATGCTCAACGAGTGGGATATTCACCATAAACACAAAGACCTCCCACCAGAAGCTTGGCAATTCATTAAGGATAATGGTTTCTTAGGACTGGTGATTCCAAAATCTTACGGGGGCCGTGAATTTAGTTCATTTGCACAAAGCCGTGTCATGAGCAAGATTGCATCCCGATCACTGACTGCTGCAGTCAGTTGTATGGTGCCCAACTCGCTTGGACCTGGGGAATTGCTTCTACACTATGGTACTGAAGCACAAAAAGACCGATATCTCCCAGGCCTTGCCAAAGGTGAAGAAATTCCGTGTTTTGGACTCACCAGTCCTGAAGCCGGTTCGGATGCAGGTGCTATTCCAGATACAGGGGTCGTCTGTTATGGCACCTTTGAGGGACAACAAGTGCTCGGCTTAAACATGAATTTCTCTAAACGCTGGATTACCCTTGCACCGATTGCCACCGTCATTGGTCTAGCATTTAAACTATACGATCCAGATGGATTATTGGGAGATAGAAATAAAACTGAATATGGCATCACTTGTGCACTGCTACCGGCGAGTCATGAGGGTGTCATTACAGGCCCTCGTCATAATCCAGGCTCACCATTTATGAATGGGACAGTTGAAGGTAAAGATGTCTTTATTCCCTTAGACTGGATCATTGGTGGGATTGAAAATGCAGGCAAAGGCTGGCGTATGCTAATGGAATGCTTAGCGGTTGGTCGTGGTATTTCACTCCCTGCATTGTCAACGGCAGCCGGTGAAATGGCATATCTAAATGTCGGTGCATTTGCCAAAGTTCGTCAGCAGTTTAAAATTTCCGTGGGTAATTTTGAAGGTGTACAAGAAGCTTCGAGTGATATCGCATCAGATGCTTATATGCTTGAAGCATTCCGCTATTTGGTGACTTGTGGTTTAAACCAAGGCGGCAAACCTGCTGTAATGACTGCAATGGCCAAATACTATGCCACTGAAACCATGCGGAAAGTGGTGAATCATGGCATGGACATCGTCGGTGGACGTGCCGTGCAAATGGGACCTCGTAATTTTTTAGCTTTGAATTATCAAGCCATTCCTGTGTCAATTACCGTCGAAGGCGCCAATATTCTAAGTCGCTCTCTGATGATTTTTGGACAAGGCTCCATGCGTTGTCATCCATATTTATTTGAAGAGCTGCAATTACTTCAAGCCGAAGATAAGAACACTGCACTCGATACATTCAATGAAATGCTCTTTAAGCACTTAGGCTATACCTTTAACCGAACTGCACGCGCCTTTGCTTATGCGTTCACAGGTGGCCCATCCGACTCACCAGCTTCAGCAGATGAATTTAGCCGCCCCTACTATAAAAAAATTAATCGATTCAGTGCCGATTTCGCGCTGACTGCAGATATGTGTCTTGGCCTATTAGCCGGTGATATTAAACGTAAAGAAATGCTTTCGGGCCGACTTGCAGACATTCACTCTTATTTATTTATAGCAACGGCTATTCTTAAATATTATGAACAAGGTCAAAGAAGTGAAGCTGAACAATTACATGCGCAACTTGCATTAGATAAAGCTTTGTACAATGTTGAAGAAGCTTTCCAGGGCTTATTTGACAACTTCCCAATGCGGCTGGCAGCAAGCGTAGTAAAAATCATCTGCTTTCCGTTGGGACGAGTTGTTGCTAAACCGACAGACCGTTTAAAACGTGAAGTTGCCACTCAAATGATGCTAGACAATACTTTCCGCCAAGAACTGAAAAAGCACGTGTATTACAGCACTGCAGCAGATGAAGTTTCTGGTCGTATGGAAAATGCCTTTTTACAATTGTTGAAAATTGAACCGCTGTGGAACCAATTTAAAAAAGCTGAATCTAAAGGCCAATTTAAAGGTTTAACTTTTGAAGCACATATAGCCGATGCAATTGCACAAAAATTCATTACAGCCTCTGAAGCTGAACAGCTCAGCACTTACAACATTCAACGCTATGACAGCATGCTCACAGATGTATTTGACATGCAGCTCATCCACGAACTTGAGCTATCCAATCCACATTTAACCATTGCACCAGAAGTGAAAAAGCAACAACACACCGATGATGAACCAGAAGCATTTCTGCGTTATTAATCAACTTCTGCATCGCTTTTTAGCTTAATTTTTCTCAAAATAAAAGCCATTCCACTGTTAAACAATGGGATGGCTTTTTTATACGACCATCAGCCAATGGTATCGCAGAGTCAAAGGTATAGGCTGTACTGCAAAATTACATCACAGAGGGTTTGCTGCATGTCACAACAAGATTATGAAAATGGCTTAAAAGTTCGTACTGAAGTTATGGGTGAAAGTTTCGTTAAACGTGCTCAAGACAATACCGTGCCATTTACTCAACCTTTGCAAGATTGGATTAATGAGCATGCATGGGGTTCAACTTGGCAACGCGAAGGTGTTTTACCCCGCAAATATCGCTCACTGATTACCATTGCCTTTTTAACTGCACAAAAAAGTCCAACAGAACTCAAAGGTCATGTCCGAGGGGCTTTAAATAATGGGGCGACTGTAGAAGAAATTCAGGAAGTGTTACTTCATAGTTTGCCATATTGTGGCGCACCGGCGACTCAAGAAGCCTTTCGTGCGGCACTTGAAGTCATTAATGACTATCAAAAATCTAAATAAGTTACTGCGTTATAAAACGGCTTTAGAAAACTACGATTATTGTGGTTTTCTAAAGGGTTTCATCTTGTTTTTAACTTAGGACCTTAAATGCAGTGAATCCCGAATCAAATCCAGTAGACATTAAAATTATAGAAGAATTCATTCACTTCAAATCGAACTTGATATCCCAATTCTGTAAGCTCAGCAGATAAACTTCGAATCTCTTCTAAAGCTAAATGCTTGGGTAAAACCGTAAATACGGCGGTACTCCCCTGTTTGGCATTTTCCTCAATCAGCAAAGCCAAACGTGTCTTATATAAGGCGATATCTAAATTGGCTTGACTGGATAAAACTTTGGCATGTTCAGCGGGTAAAAAGCTCATATTCTTATACGCTTATCTGATTATTATTGCTTATAAATTAAGCCAAATTCAGCAAAGTGTGCAATGCATTTTTGTAATTGATATTTCAATTACAAAGCGCATTGTTTGGCTCAAACGATGCACTTAAAAGCGATGTGCAAAAAAAGGAACTCAAAAAAAATCCCTCATGAAGAGGGATTTTCTATACTAACGTGGTAATGGAATATATTGCGAGTCACTGTTTTGAGTTTGCGGTTTACGCTCTCCTACTTGTACCGGCAATGTCATCGCCTTACCATCTCGCTCAATATCAATTTGCATAGTGCTCAATGGCGCTTGCTGTGCAACGTAATTGATTAAATGTGAGGTCGAGGTAATCAGCTCATTATTCACTTTCATGATTTTATCACCACGTTTTAAACCTGCTTGTGCTGCAGGTCCATTACGAATGACATCTGCGACAATCACACCATTCACCCGTGGATCTAAAATATTTTCTTGTTTAATTGGAAGTAAACTAATACCTAACCAACCACGAACCACTCGCCCATCTTTTAAAATAGCGTTCAGCACTTGTTGACATACTTTTGCAGGAATAGCAAAACCAATCCCCAAAGAGCCACCTGACTGCGAGAAGATCGCGGTATTTACACCAATTAAGTTTCCTGCAACATCAATTAAAGCACCACCAGAGTTACCGGGGTTGATCGCCGCATCTGTTTGAATAAAGTCTTCGTAAGTGTTGATTCCCAAATCTGAACGACCTGTAGCTGAGATAATCCCTTGTGTAACCGTCTGACCTACGCCAAAAGGGTTACCAATCGCTAGGACGACATCACCGACTTCATTGCCACTTAGCTTAAACGGTAAAACCGGTAATTGACTCATTTCAATCTTAATCACAGCTAAGTCTGTATCTGGGTCTGTGCCCACAACTTTCGCTTCAGCACGACGACCATCATGTAAAGCCACAACGATCTGATCCGCCTGTGCGATCACGTGGTTATTCGTCAAAATATAGCCATCTGGACGAACAATCACACCTGAACCTAAACTATTTTCATTTTGATTGGTTTGATCTGGAAGTTGATTACCAAAAAACTCACGGTAAACAGGATCATTTAATAAAGGATGATCCAACTGTTTCACTTTTTGCGTAGTGAAAATATTGACAACCGCTGGAGCAGCAACTTTTACCGCAGCACTATACGAAACTACACCGCCTGTACGCGACGTATCAATGAGGGGCTCAACCTTTTCTGCAGGCATTTTAACCCCATCTGGGGCAATGGGTGCTTTAGGTTTTTGAACCTGTTGCCATGTAAAGAAACCGATGATCACAAGTATTAATAATACCCAAGGTAACCATGTAAAGGTCCGACGCACGTCTATATCCTCTAAATTTTATAATTCATTGATGGCTAAATAATTTATATCGTATTGTAATGTAATCTTTTCAACAAAATTAAAAATAAATACAGAGATTTGTGATTCTTTAGTTACAATTTAAACAATCGTAAATTTTGATGCATCTCTTTGAGATTTTGGACAGTATATGGCTCAGTTAAGTGAAATTATTCAGTGGTGTGACAGCACACTCAAAGCACATGAATTTAAGGACTATGCTCCCAATGGCTTGCAAATTGAAGGCTCAGCAGAAGTGCATAAAATTTTATGTGCAGTTACCGCATCTCAAACAGCGATTGAAGCCGCAATCGCAGCAAATGCTGATTTGCTATTGGTACATCATGGTTATTTTTGGAAAGGTGAAGCTTACCCAATCACAGGTATGCGTGGCAAACGCATCAAAACCCTGATCAAAAACGATATTTCACTCGTTGGTTATCACTTACCTTTAGATAGTCACCCTACTTTAGGTAATAATGCAGCGATAGCAGATTTGCTCGAATTAGAGAATATTGAAGCCTTAGATCCTACTGAGCGCAATCCTATTGGTAATGTTGGTTATTTAAAACAAGCAATGACTCCAACAGCGTTTAAAGAATACGTTTCTGAAAAATTAGGATTTGATGCCATTCACCTACCAGCAGATAAACCATCTATTCAAAAAATTGGTTTTTGTACGGGTGGCGCACAGGACTTTATTGGCAAAGCCGCTGCATTAGATTGTGATGCGTACATTTCAGGTGAAGTGAGTGAACGTACTTTTTACGAAGCAGAAGAATTAAATGTGCATTATTATGCATGTGGACATCATGCAACTGAAAGATATGGTGTACAACGACTCGCAAAAGCTATTTCAGAACAGTTCAATATTGAGTATAGTTATTTCGAATTAAACAACCCGATTTAATTTAAATCGTCCTGGTCTTTGGCTCAGTCCTTATACGTATATTTTCAGGCTTTATTCTGTATTGTTATTTATAAGCAATGCGCATTTTACTGCAAGAATCTATTACAATAACGGCACTTAATGTCAAAACCCAGCAAAATGCAAGGAATTGAAAACATGACAACGATTACTTTACCAGCGTTACCTTACGGTTACGAAGATCTTGCTCCTCATATCAGCAAAGAAACTTTAGAATACCATCACGACAAACACCACAATACTTATGTGGTTAACCTAAACAAAGCAATTGAAGGTACTGACCTTGCTGGCAAAACTTTAGAAGAAATCATCACTGCTGTTAAAGGCGATGCTTCTAAAGCTGGTATCTTCAACAATGCAGCTCAAGTATGGAACCACACATTCTACTGGAACTGTATGGCTAAAAACGGTGGCGGTAAAGCTACTGGCGCTTTAGCAGCTAAAATCGACGAAGCTTTCGGTTCTTACGAAAAATTCGCTGAAGAATTTGCAAATGCTGCTGCAACTCAGTTCGGTTCAGGTTGGGCTTGGTTAGTTGCTGACGAAGTAAACGGTAACCTTTCTATCCTTAAAACTTCAAATGCTGACACTCCACTTGCTCACGGTAAAGTTGCAGTGTTGACTATCGACGTTTGGGAACATGCTTACTACATCGACTTCCGTAACGCTCGTCCTAAATACATCTCTACTTTCTTAGAAAGCCTAGTGAACTGGGACTATGCAAACGCTAAATATGCAGGTCAAGCTGCTGGCGTTGAAAAATAAGTTTTAAAACTTATTCAAAAGTCAAAAAAATCACCCTTTTAGGGTGATTTTTTATGCTTTAAATATCATACTGCCACAACAAACAATATTACACAAAAGAATGAATCAAGAGCCATTACTAATCATAAAAGCAAAATATACCAAAATATTAGTGATATTTATCTTTATCACTATAATCCAGTATTTGAGTTACTCTTATGTTCAAGAATCTATTAAATACAGCTTTAATTCAGCACTAATACTGACTGGATTATCAATTATGGAATTCGTCTTAATTTTACTTATCATCAAAAATGGACTGCCACAAATTAGATTTTTCGAAAGTCATTGTATAATTCAACTTTATATAATTAAAATTCAGTTTAACTATGATCAAATAGAAAGCATATCCATTAACAACACAAAAAGTCACTACAAACTATTACCTGTCGGTAATGAATATTTATTAAGGATTGTATTCAAACACAATCAAAATCTTTTTAATCTACTCCAAAACACCATTAAACCTGTTATGTCTTTTTCTAAATTTCATTTAGATACCTTCGCAAACCATCAAATTTTAGAAATATATTTATTATTCCAAATTATAATTCCTTTAGATCAAGAGAAACGTATAACTACGCTTAAAAATTTAAATCTACAAAATTTGACGATAAAGCAAATCAGCAACCTAGATGATATAAAAAACTTCAAAAATAACCGCTATTTAAGAAAAAATTTCTAGACTTGAACAATAAAAAAACATTCAAATAGTCATTTCATCAAATCTGCTTGACCGCTTTAGCTTTCATCCCTAAAATGCGCATCAGATTCTCCAATAGCTCAGTCGGTAGAGCGACGGACTGTTAATCCGCAGGTCCCTGGTTCGAGCCCAGGTTGGAGAGCCATCTATTCTTCCATAGCTCAGTCGGTAGAGCGACGGACTGTTAATCCGCAGGTCCCTGGTTCGAGCCCAGGTGGAAGAGCCAGATTCTAAAAAGCCCACTCATTGCGAAGTGGTTTTTTTATTGCCTACTATTTAACAAAACATACCTACTTTTTTTGTTTTTGCTTTCCAAAAAGTATCCGTATATGTACCAAGTTGTCTGATTCGGCTATTTTTAAAACACTTAATTTGATTTTTCTGTATTTTATTTAAATCAGGCTTGACCACCCTGCCATACATCTTTAGAATCCGTTTCAGATTCTCCAATAGCTCAGTCGGTAGAGCGACGGACTGTTAATCCGCAGGTCCCTGGTTCGAGCCCAGGTTGGAGAGCCAAATTCTAAAAGCCCACGCATTATGTCGTGGGCTTTTTTTATGCTCTGACTTTTGTTTTAAGATAAGTATAACTTGCTCTATAACCTAAGCTATTCACTTAGCTCTCCGACCACATTAGAAAGAATAGTCAGAGCTTAAGTTTTAAAAACGCTTTATATTAAAGGTGTTTATATTTAATACATTCAGCCTAAATTTCCTTATTTTTTGCAATTCTGACTTGACCTCACTGCATTTGCCCCATAGAATGCGTGCAGATTCTCCAATAGCTCAGTCGGTAGAGCGACGGACTGTTAATCCGCAGGTCCCTGGTTCGAGCCCAGGTTGGAGAGCCAAATTCTAAAAAGCCCACGCATCATGACGTGGGCTTTTTTCATATATGTAGTTTATTTCGTGCCAAATCTCAGTCAGTTTACATTTTTTATTATTGGTTGCTTGGCAACTTTTGCCCTTGTCTGCTTAGTCTTTCCGAGACTGTTTAGAAGCAAACAAAAGTTTTTCCCACGTCGTGTAATCACTGCCTTTGAAAGTAAGATGTTTCATCGTTTAAATGAAGCATTTCCGGACTACCACATTTTAGCACAAGTGGCTTTTAGCGCACTGATCACCACTCAAAATTACAAAATCAGAAATAGATTTAATCGAAAAGTCACTGATTTTGTCATACTTGACCAAACTTACGATGTGCTTGTAATTATCGAACTGGATGACCCCAGTCATATAGGCAAAGAGCAAGAAGATGCTGAACGTGATGCAATGCTTGAAGAAGCTGGCTACCGTGTAATCCGCTATACCAGTATTCCAACAGTTCACACGCTCAGGCATGATGTAAATAAATAGTTGTTAAATACCTAAAGTACAATCGAACATTGAGTGAATGCGCATTGCATTCACCTCCATAACGTAAGCAGAATTTTATTGAGCATTTGACTCTTGAGCTGCCAGCACTTCTGATACTGCTTGGTCAGCCTCAGCAGCCAAAGCCTCATCTTGTGCTTCTTTTGCTTTAATACGCTCAATCATCTCAGCTTGTTGTTGCTTATATTTTTCTTGGTTTTTGGCATCACTATTGACTGCAAGAAAAGCCATACTGACCAAAAATATAGGAATCAATAGCCCAAGTGCCATCAGAGTGATCATCTTTTTGGTATTGGGTTTTGACTTAACTTCAGACATAACTATTCTTTCATATACATAAATAATTCGACGCCCAATATAGCAAAAAACAAAATTCGCTCAAGTCTTCATAACATTCTTTGCTCGAACTAACTGTGCCCCTCATTTTTAAGGATTGAATGATTAATAATCCAATATGCAAAAAAAAGGAGACATGCTCCTTTTTTTATTATTGAAAAAACTTAGCTTGAAGCAGCAACCCCCTTACAATGTGGACTTTGGCTTGCATCTTTTTGCTCATTGGTTAAGACAATACCTGTACCTGCAGACATTTTAGCTTGAATAAATTCGACCGCTTGCGCATTTCTACAGATAATTGCCTGTGTATGACTTGCATTTGGCACAACGTCTAATTGATAACCTTCAGCATAATTTGCATCTGGGAAATACTTCTTCGCTTGTGTTTTCATATTTGCAAATAGCGCTTGCGTAACAACAGGAATAACTGCCTGATCATTTGCACCTTGAATAATATACACAGGCGCTTTAATCACTTTATCAGCGCTTGCATTTGTCGCTGGTTGATTATCATTTAAAAATTTCTGAACAACAGGATCGGTATCGATTTTATTCAAATCAATTCCATACTGTGAAACCGTATGCGTTGGATCCTTTAAGAATTCAATCACAGCTGCTTTAAACTGTTCTTGCAAACCATTTGCGCCATTTGGATCAGCATAACTTAAACATGCACCGTCATCCCCTGTACGTCCATAGGCTTTTTCTGCAATAACACCAGCATCAGCAGTAAAAATATTTTTTAAATCATAATTTGGCTCATAGGCTTTAATACCTGAACTAGTCAATGCAGCATATGCCAAAAGCTCAGCATAGCCATCTGCAATTTGATCAATTAACGCCTGTGCTTGAACCTCAGAAAGCTGCCCCATACTAAGTGCATAACGCACTTGTGCCAACTGTTCATCCAATCTATTCAATCCATGGGCTTTAGGTTGACCATTTGCATCTACATTTAGTTTTGGATCTAAGTAAATCTTAATAATCGTGCCTAAACTCGACGCAGGTGCGGCTGCTACTGCACCTTTATAGTTAGTATCGGTATTCGCAAATTCCGCCGTCCCTAAGGATGCATGACCACCTTGCGATTGACCAATCGACATCCACTGACCATTGAGTTGCTTACCATAATGTTCTTTTGCCGCTTTAACTGCAGCAAGCGCCGAATTTGCCGCACTCGATAAATTAAGGTATGGATGAACCCCCTTGGTTCCTAAACCCTCATAGTCTGGTGCCACAATTACATAACCTGCCGCCATAAGCGTGTTAGCTAGAATTTTAAAGCGTGGATGAATTACATTTTTACTTGGCGCACATTCATCTCCAGCTCCGACTGTTCCATGCTCCCATACCACAACACGATAACCATCTTTAGGTTGAGTAGCTTTTGGAAACAACACTAAAGCCGTTGCTGTTGCTGCTTTCCCCTGCACATTGGTCATGTTATAGGTCATGACTTTTATGGACGATGCATTGTCTACAGTATTGAAAGCATAATTTGCTTCAGACACAAATGTTGATTTTTGATTCGAAGATGATGAGTCATTATCATCGTCATTACACGCGGTTAAAGACAGCATAGAAACTGCAACTGTCAAAGCTAATGCTATTTTTGAACGTTTCATAAAATATCCTTTTTAATCATTATTCTTTAAACATGAAACTACATGCCTTTTTATTAATGCATAAAAAAAAGCACCCGAATAGGATGCTTTAGTTCATTTTAAAAAGTTTCAGATCAATGACATTAAAGAGCCAATACCATAAAAATTCCAATAAAAATCATAAACCCTACCCAACGGTTATGGCGAAACGCCCAAAAACATAACTGCGGATCACGGTCTTTAGTTTTAGTCCATTGGTAAATAAAATCGGCAGCCACAGCCAACATTGCAACTAAACCAAATGGCATCAAGAGATCTTCTAAATACAACGCAGAACCAATCAGTACAATGCTTAGCGCCTGTAATAAAGAAATGATTTCAATATCATATTTACCAAATAAAATCGCAGTCGATTTCACGCCAATTTTCAAATCATATTCACGGTCAGTAATGGCATATTGTGTATCATACGCAACCGTCCACGCCAAATTACCAAAGTACAATAACCAACACGTTAAATCAGGTGTTTGCCCCACAGCGGTATAAGCCATAGGAATCGACCATGAAAATGCCGCGCCTAAAAATACTTGTGGCAAATGCGTGTAGCGTTTCATAAAGGGATAAATGAACGCTAAAAACAATGCACCAAAGGACCAATAAAAAGTTTCTATCGGTAAAAAGAACAACATACATGCGCTAGCAAGCACCAAGATCAAAAACACATATATGGCTTCTTTAGCACTAATTACGCCTGTCGCTAAAGGACGATGTTTGGTTCTTTCCACAGCACCATCGACTTTACGGTCAGCAAAGTCATTAATCGCACAACCTGCTGCACGCATAAATATCGTGCCCAAAATCATGGGAATCAAAATACTGAATTGCGGTGTTCCTTGATTGGCAATCCACAGTGCCCACATGGTTGGCCAAAAAACCAGTTCCGTGCCAATTGGCTTATCGAAGCGACATAAATAGTAATAAGCTTCTAAACGCTGCTGCCAAGTAATCTGTTGCACCACGGCCATGACTGTCCTTCATCTGGTAATGTTATTTCTGCAAATATTGTTCAAAACTCGCTAAAAAAGTTTCCTGAACTATAAATTTACAACCATGCCAAGTATAACAGCTCTGACGTGTCCAACCATCGTCTAGCCACAATACACGCCGCTCGCACTTCGGATTGGTACGCTGAAATAAAAAATGTCCGATGGGTTTTTTACCAATATGCTGAAAAATCCGCGCACGGCCTTGTATGCTAAGGATTGGAAATATACTTTTTGCCTTGACCCACGGCTCAGCTTCACAGCCATATAAATAACTTTCACGTACCCAAGCTGTGTGCTGTATTGGCATTTGTAGCCACCGTGCATCTTGAAGCGTCATACGTTGAAATTGCTCAATACTCGGCTCAACTTTAAATACACCTTGGGCAAAATCTGTTAATTGTTGGGTTAATGAACCCGAAGCATACAACCATGTTCTTAATTCAGGAGACATTCTTTTATCCCGCATTTCGCATGCTTGACGCTGCATATTTCATTTCCCTTTAATCATTTGCTGAGTATAGCGAATCATTAGTGTAACCAACTCAACATCGTTTTTCATGACCAATAGCTTGTTTTCAGTAAAATGAGCAAAACCAAAACAGCTTAAGCACTTCATTACATATGCAATCAACACAAACCTCACATACACAGTATGATGTCGTGGATAACCACTAAATTACACAAGCATAATGTTTCCATTTTACCCGCTACATGTTTTTATTTTTTTCGTTTTACTTTGTGCCAATATCACGGTTCAAGCAAAATCTATTGCACTCAGTTTTGATGATGGATTAAATCCAGCGTTTAACGCACAAGCGGAACAAATCAATGCTCAAATTTTAAAGCATCTGCATAATCAAAAAATCAAAACTATTGTTTTTCCGAGCCTGATTAAAATTGGTGATTATCAAGGTAAGCAACTGATTCAAGCGTGGGGACAATCCGGCCATCTGATTGGCAATCATAGTGCACTGCACCAAAATCTGAATAAAGATAATGTCACATTAAAAGATTATCTGCACAGCATTGAACATGCGGATACAGTGTTAAAAACGCTGCCGAATTACACACGTATCTATCGTTATCCATTTTTAAAAGAAGGTAATAGCGCTGAAAAACGTGATGCTGTCTATCAATGGTTAGAGCAGCATCAATACCGCATTGGCGGTGTGAGTATCGATGCCAGTGACTGGTTTTATAACCGAAAATATCTCGACTATGCCAAACTGCAAGATCAGGACAAATTAGACCGACTAAAACAAGCATATATTGCTCACCTGCTTCACCGAGCAGATTATTATGACCAACTTGCCCAGCTCACCATAAATCGTTCGCCACAGCATGTTTTACTTTTACATGTGAATGCTATTAATGCCGCATTTTTAAAGGATGTCATTACTGCTTTTCAGCAGCATGGCTGGACTTTTATTTCAGCAGCAGACGCCCTGCAAGATCCCTTATATACGCAGCACAGCCAAAACATCCCTGCGGGTGAAAGTGTAATTTGGTCTATTGCCAAAACAAAAGGATTAGAAAACTTACGCTACCCCGCCGAAGATGCGCCTTATGAAATCGACAATTTAAAACAGCATGGTTTGTAATGACGATTGGCAAATTTCTAGATATTCAATAAAAAATGACCTGCGATGTTGTTGGTAATTTTTTCAGTTCAATTTTTTAGTGTTGAATTAAAAGTTATCTGTCTTGGCAATGGCTTCAAACTTGCCTTGCGGCGTTTTAATCAGCACCAGCCCTTCGGTCGTAATATAAAAACTTTCAGGGTAATCAAACTCCAATGCCAGCTCTGGGTTTTTCAGTTCGACAAATTGAGCCTGCTTATAACCTTCAACGGTCCTCCCCACTTCCAAATAAGTCACTTCTGAGAAGTTGAGTTTAAATCCCTTTGCCTGATCTGCTGGATCAATCCAAGGGAAAAAACCGGTATGTTTTTTACGTGGTTTTGCCATGTTTAGATATTCATTCAACTCTTTGCTTTATCTTAACCCATCTCATAAAAAAACCCGCACAAGGCGGGTCTTTTTACAGTGAAATTCTGTACAGAATTACAAGCTGTAGTACATGTCGAATTCAACTGGGTGAGTTGTCGTGTTAAGACGACGAACTTCTTCAGTTTTAAGTTCGATGTAGGCATCAAGCATTTCTTTAGTGAACACGCCACCTTTAAGAAGGTAATCATGGTCCGCAGCAAGCGCTTCAAGCGCCATATCTAAGCTATGAGCCACTGTAGGGATTTTAGCTTCTTCTTCAGGAGGAAGGTCGTACAAGTTCTTGTCAGCAGCTTCACCTGGGTGGATCTTGTTTTGAATACCGTCAAGACCAGCCATAAGAAGCGCAGCGAAACCTAAGTACGGGTTCATCATTGGGTCTGGGAAACGTGCTTCGATACGTTTGCCTTTAGGGCTAGAAACATAAGGAATACGAATAGAAGCTGAACGGTTACGTGCTGAGTAAGCAAGCATAATCGGCGCTTCGAAATGTGGAACTAAACGTTTGTATGAGTTAGTTGATGGGTTTGTGATTGCGTTCAATGAACGAGCGTGTTTGATCACACCGCCAATGAAGTACAACGCCATTTCTGAAAGACCAGCGTATTCATCACCAGCAAACAAGTTCTTGCCGTCTTTAGAGATCGACATGTGAACGTGCATACCTGAACCGTTATCACCAACCATTGGTTTAGGCATAAACGTAGCAGTTTTAGCATATTGGTGAGCAACGTTCCAAACCGCATATTTGAACTGTTGAACTTCGTCCGCTTTGCGAACCATAGTGTTGAAGCTTACACCGATTTCAAGCTGGCAAGATGCAACTTCATGGTGATGTACTTCTACACGACCTGGGCCCATGATGTCTTCGATTTTTGCACACATATCTGCACGCATATCTTGTGAAGAATCAACAGGAGGAACTGGGAAGTAACCACCTTTCACACGTGGACGGTGACCAGAGTTACCCGCTTCGTAATCTTTACCAGTAGACCAAGCAGCTTCTTCAGCGATTAATGTGTGGCGCGCGCCAGACATATCGATGTCCCATTTTACTTCGTCAAAAACGAAGAATTCTGGTTCTGGACCAAAGAAAGCTGTATCACCGATACCAGTTGATTTTAGGTATTCTTCCGCACGGCGAGCAATAGAGCGTGGGTCACGTTCATAACCTTGACCAGTTGAAGGTTCGATAACATCACAAGTCACAACAACTGTAGCTTCTGCAAAGAACGGGTCGATAAAACAAGTTTCTGCATCTGGACGTAAGATCATGTCAGATGCTTCAATGCCTTTCCAACCAGCAATTGAAGAACCATCAAACATTTTGCCATCTTCAAACGTATCTTCGTCGATTGAATCTGCTGGGTAAGTTACGTGTTGTTCTTTACCCTTAGTATCAGTAAAGCGAAAATCGACCCATTTTGCGCCACTTTCTTGGATGAGTTGAAGGACCTTGTTCGCCATGCTCATTTTGCTCCGATGATTTTTTTGTGCACACTGAAGTGCGTGTTAGTAGTTGGTAGTTATTAAGCAATTACCGTACCAACTTTTAAAAGCCAAGCTAAAATATTGAATTCCTTATCAGAATAGAAGATTTTAACTCCTTGCTTTTCGACTATTATACTGTGTGTAACAGTAAATGCACCATATTCAGCCACTCTTCATCACTTTTGTTTAAAAACTTCTCGCAGGTGTATCAAAATAGTGCAACTTGGTTTTGCACCAGTATGCACCAAAATGATTAATCGCTTTCAACGATAAAATCATTGAGATTTTATCAAAGCTTTAAGATCGAATTTAAATACGAGAGAAACTAATGGTTTAGCTAGTTATAGATGGAAAAAATCAGCGTGACACCTATATTTCTGATCGACATTTAGGTTTTTTGAGCCCATAAAGCACTTCTTTTTTGAAGTTAATTTAACCGCTTTGTTTTAATTTTAATCAATTTACCTTTACATTAATTGTGCTCCATTTTGGTGATTTTACTTCAAAACGGTTCATATTTTTCCATCTAGAGCCTGAATTGCTATTTTTAACGACATCAAGCAGATCTTTTTAAAATATCAATTGAACATATTTTACCCACTTAAATTCAGCCTAATGTCTTGTTCAAATTAAATCCTAAATTTATAAGTCGAAAATTTATTGAAATGATTTCAGTTGCGATGAACTTTGGCGAAATTGTTCAGCAGAAATTGAATAATATTTGCTATGATTGGCTGCATTCTAAATATTTCACTATTTTTCTATTAAAAATATCCACACGATATTTGGGTCAATATACAACTATTTAGAATCATTTCGGACTATTCAAAGCACATTTAAGTGCATAAATTTCAAAGGTTAATACGCTCATGCTTTTGATGATCGAAAAAAAGTACTGAGATTCACACTGCTCCCCATTAGTTCCTTTGACCCACATAACAGTCTGATTTGTTACAAAATAGGTTTGTATTAGTTCCTTTTAGTTCTTCTTAATCCGGTACATTTACGGGTAATATTGCGGGTAACCTTAAATTTACCCGTTCGTTACCCGTATGGCCTCCAATAAGCTTACAGATGCAAAAATTAAAACACTTAAACCACAAGAGAAAGTTTACCGAATATTAGATTCAGATCGCCTGTATATTGAAGTTCGCCCATCAGGTACGAAAGTTTGGCGTTTTAAATTTACGCATCAAGGTAAAGAGTCATCTATGAGTCTTGGTGAGTATCCATCAATCGGTTTAGCAGATGCACGTATTTTGCGTGAAGAAATGAGGGCTAAACTTGCTCGAGGAGTTCACCCTGTTTTAGAGAGAAAGCAGCTCAAATTTGAAGAAGAAAGCAAACTAACAAATACTTTTAAAAATGTTGCTTTAGAATACTATGCAGAGCGCCTAAGCTCTAAGACTGAAAACTACAAAAACCAATTTTCAGTTTCTATGGAAAAAGATGTGTTTCCGGCTATCGGATCTAAAGACATTAAAGCCGTAACGTCAGCTGATGTTTTAGGTATTTTGAAAAATACTATTAAACGAGTTAGATCTCAAAAGAATCGTGGCACTGGTGAGGTTACAGCAATACAGAATAGGAAGTTTATTGGTGCTGTTATGCGATATGCCATTGCCACCCTACGTGCTGAGAATGATCCAACATATGCTGTTCGTGATGTGGTTATCCGCCCTGAAGTTACCCATGCAAGACCATTAAGTAAAGATGAGCGCATCAAGGTCAGAACTCGCTTAGAAACTTACGGCGGCACTGAAACGGTAAAAAATGCTGGTCTTATGCTGCTTTACACGATGCTTAGAACCATAGAAATACGTCGTATGGAGTGGTCTTGGGTAGATTTTGACGATCGCATCGTAACTTTTCCTAAGGCTGCTATGAAGAAAAGCCGCGAACATATTCTTCCGATGTCAGATCAAGTCTACGCAATTCTTAAAAACCAATATTTAAACTCTGGTAATAAAGTTTATGTGTTCCCTTCGGTTTATAAATCGGATTCGATGCTTAACCAGATGACCCTAAATAGAATGTTTCAACATTTAGCTATTGAAGATGTTTCAGCTCACGACTTGCGTGCTACTGCTTCTACTTTGCTGAATGAATATGGCTATGATGACAAATGGATTGAAGCTCAACTTGCACATGCTGACGATAATAAAACCCGAGCATCATACAATCACGCAAAATATTTAGCTGATCGTAGGAAAATGATGCAAGATTGGGCTGATATGGTTGATGGGTGGAAGGGATAAAATATAAAAACTCTTGAAAAAATGATTTTCCAAAAATACATTACAAAATTTGGTTGAAAAAGGTCACTATAATAATGAAAACATGACTCTACCTTTATATCGAACATACAAAAATCGCGAACCATTTTTCAAAGAAATCAATTGGCCTTATGATTGAGGAATAATTATGTGGTTTTGAGTGGATCAACAACAGTGACAATGCTATAGCGTTTATAGAGCAGATGAGTGTTAATGGTTTTTTAGCACAAGACAACTCGGGGATTTTTTGTGGGGTGTAGGGTTGTTGAGGGGTGATAAAACTAGTATTTTACATGCATGCATTATCAACCCATTAAAGCGCTAACAACCTGAAAATATATGAATCCCTCATGAAAGCATTAATAATATTGGTTTTTTCTTTATTTTTAACCCCATATTCGAATTCTCAAGAAATTAATAAAACTCACAAGGAGTTTTTGATAACTACCGAGCAGACCTCACCCAATGTGCGTGATATAGAAAAACAGCAAAATTTAATTTTAGCTAATCAATACAATAAATCTATAAATCCAATCAAAGAAATTTTAATTCCTATAGGGTTATCTATTTTTTCAGGTTTTGTATTTTGGGTTGTATTTCAACTTATTCCACTTTACATAAGAAAATCAAAACTTAGGCCAAAAATAGAGGATGATTTACTTTATATTAATAACACAATTAATCATTTAATTGATCTTGCAATGGCGCATGCCGAAAGTACTACATCAATGTTTCATAAGGAAATTGCAAATTATGAACTAACTTTAGATGATCTACATATGGGATTAATGAATAAATCATTAAATAAAAGTTATTTAGTTGATATTTTTTCAGACAATATAGTTATTGGTGAATTGGTTTATAAGAAAACAGAAACCATTAACACAAAAATTGATCGTATTTTTTACTTTAATGATCAATTGTCATCAGATGAAATTCTTGTTTTAGAAAAAATTCATCAGGCTTTATATAAGTATCATTTTTCAGACTTTAATAGACCATATGTAGATACTAGGGATGGTAGAGCGTCTGTTCCAGCAGACCCAAGTCTCTCTTATTTACGGTACTTTTTCTTTGAAATATATCAACTAAAAAAAGAACTTGAAAAAATATTAATATCATCACGAGCAAAAAATAAATCAATTCTTTTTATTAAATTAAGATACTTAAAAAATAATAACCAAACCAAGAAAGCTATTAAAATTCTAAAAAAGGCAATAAAAAACACCAAGGATGACACAATACATCTTAGGTGGATTCTTTTTTCAATATTATATTTAGTTGATAGAAAAAATTCATTAATTCTACTCAAAGAGCTACTTAATTCTTCTAATATTATTTCATATAGAGGTTATTTGAGAGATTGCTTTAAGGATGTCGAAACTTCTAAGTTCATTAAATTAAATACCAATACTGAAGAATATGAGAAATTTATACAAAATGAACAATTAGAAGAATCCATCAAGCAATCCGTGATCAAGCGTAATACTATAAAATTAGAATCATTGAAATTAAAATACAATCGAGCTTTAAATTAAGCCCTCATTTGAGGGCTTTTACAATATAAATACCACTCTTTAGGATATGTGTTTTCATTTATTTCTAAAATACGACTCACACCCTTTAAGAAATTCCGCATTCACATTCATCCCAGGATCATCTTTTTCATCGTCACATTGATCAGCAGATTTAAGTTGGTTATCACGTGCGTAGCGATATCCAAAATACTGCTCGGTACCGTCTTTATAACCCCCTAGTACTTCTGGGCGCATTTGATATTGAAAATAGGCAAATGCAGCTATGCCTAGTATTGCCAAAACTGTACTCAGTAATTTGAATTGCTTTGAAATCATTTTTTATTCTTTTAGGTTATTATTTGTGCAGAGATGATAATTAAAAATCAGGGTGAAGTCTATGTGCTCAAACTTTGAAGCGATAAAGCGTGACCGGGCTTTTCTATTAAGCCTGCCAGAGCCAACTCAACTTGAATTCCCGGATGATATTTTTCCCACTTATAACTCCCCTTTAGTTTTTAGCAATAACGGTAATATTGAATGGCGCGCGGCAAAATTTGGAATGATCCCCAAATGGGCCAAGGAACTTAAATACGGCCGTCATACTTATAACGCCAGAACTGAAACCGTTGCTGAAAAGCCGAGTTTCAAGAACGCTTGGCATAAAAATCAGTTTGCCTTAATTCCAGTCGAAACTATATATGAGCCAAAGTATATCAATGGGAAACCCCACTGGTATGGTATAGCTCGCGAAGACGGAATGCCGTTTACCGTTGCCGCTATTTATGAAAGTGCAATGATTGATAATGAACAGATCCGCTCAATGAGCATGCTAACCATAAATGCTGACAAACATCCTTTTATGAAACAGTTTCATGCTCCACAGGATGAAAAGCGCAGCATCATTGTGATTCCGGAGGACTATCGTGAAGATTGGTTGAATACCAATTTTGAAGAAGCGCATGAATTTTTCTTTGATATGCCAAATGAGTTTGTAACTTTTCCGAAAAACCGTTTATCTGAAAACAAATCTCAGCGCGACTTATTTTGACTTCTTGTTGATTTTACTAAATTTTATAAATTTGAATTCTAATTAAGCAATTATTAGAATCTTGATATCTGTAACAAATATCAAGTTTATTATGTCTGAGATCATATCACATGGGGGCTTTAGAGTTGGCTCTGGGAGAAAAAAGTTAGAGTCAACGAAAGTTATTCGTGTGCCAGAGTCCCGTATTTTAGAGATCAAAAACTTTCTCAGCAAACCTAAAAATGAAGTAGAAATTTCAAATATTCGTCAAATTGACCCAATTACACACCTAGAAATTCCACTCGCACTTGAGCGCGTTCAAGCTGGTTTCCCATCCCCAGCTCAAGATTATATCGACCGAAAAGTCGACTTGAATGAGCACCTAATTAAGAATGCTGACGCAACATTTATAGTTAAAGTTGATTCACTTTCCATGCTTAATATTGGAATTGACATTAATGATGAGTTAATTGTAGATCGCAGTCGTGAACCGCAGCATCGAGATATTGTCATTGCTGTTGTTGATAATGAATTAACTGTTAAAAGATTAATTAAAGATGCTCTAGGGTGCTGGCTTAAAGCCGAAAATCCCGATTATAAAGACATCCACCCTATGGATGGTCAAACTTTTGAAGTTTGGGGTGTTGTGACATCAGTAATTAAGAAGTTCAAATGAGTGCTCATGATAGAATTATTGCGCTCATTGACATCAATAATTGCTATGTAAGTTGCGAGCGTTTATTCCAACCAAAATTAAGAAACCGCCCTGTCATTGTCCTTTCAAATAATGACGGTTGTGCTGTTGCACGTTCACAAGAAGCTAAAGATCTCGGTATTAAAATGGGTGTTCCCCTTTTTAAGATCAAAGATATTGTAGAGCAGCATAATGTGCAGGTACTTTCTAGTAATTACGCTGTATATGCTGAAATGAGTAGACGTTTCGTAAATACAATCAAGTGCTTCGTCTCTGAAAAAGATGTCGAACAATACTCTATCGATGAAACTTTTGCTGATCTAACATCGTACGTGAATCATGATGTGAATGAGATTGCTCAAAATATTAAAGATACTTTGTGGAAATGGCTTGCCCTACCAGTATGTGTTGGGATCGGCCGATCTAAGACTGAAGCAAAAATGGCAAACCATGTTGCTAAGAAAAATAAGCACTTCAGCGGCATCTGCAATTTTGTAGAAATGGATCCATGCATTAAAGAATACGTGCTTAATGATATTGATGTGTCGGAAGTTTGGGGCGTGGGAAGAAAGCATTCCAAGAAACTTGAAGCAATGGGCATTAAATCTGTTTTAGATCTAGCACTCTCAAATCCCCAATATATAGAGCAGCAATTTTCCGTTGTGATGAAAAGAACTGTTCTTGAATTAACTGGTACCGCTTGTATTGAATTAGAACAAACTCCACCCAGCAAGAAGCAGATCATCAGCTCGAAATCGTTTGGCCAACGTGTAACTGATTTGGATTCCTTAAAAGAAGCCATGAGTGCTTATTTGCAATCGGCAGTTAAAAGATTACGTGATGATGGAAGTCTTTGTGGTTGTATCATTGCTTTCGCACAATCAAATCCTTTTGACAAGGAGCGACCTTTTTACAATAAGTCCGTCAGTATTGGATTTGCCGAACCCACTGACTCAGCTGCAGTCATGATTAAAGCGGTAATAAAGCGAATTGATGAGATATATAAAGAAGGAATTGAGTTCAAGAAATGTGGCGTGATATTGACTGGTATTGAGCCTAAGGAAACTTACATTCATGACTTGCTGGCAGATTTAGATTCCATAGAAGTGGATGAAAAACTGCAGTCGACTTTAGAAGATGTAAAGGAAAAATTCGGGGATAAGATTCTTGCGATTGGACCATGTATGTTGCCAAACCGCAGATGGTCAATGAGTCGTAATCGATTGACACAGAACTATTTTTCTGTGGAGGGGATGTTAAAAATAAATTAAGTATAATAAATAAGTCAATATATGTTAAAGCTAAAATAGCTATAACATTCAATATAGTATTAATTTTTTATATTAAAACATCGACCCAGTTATAATAGCCTAAATCAATATTTATAAAACACATCAATAACTTACAGCTATAAAAGATATTGAATTATTATTTTATTTAGAATAATTTCATATATTAAATTATCACTCAATCTCAAAAAAATGGAGAACAACATGCATAAAATCATTTTAGCTCTATTGTTATCAACATTAGTTTTAACTGCTTGCTCGAAAGAAAGTGTTGGAGAGTACGTAAAGAAAAATCACTCGATGACTGATTCAAAAGAAAGTGAATAATAAGCCCTCAGCCCGGAGACCGAGGGCTCTTAGTTAACACACTGCACACATACAGTGATATGAACTTTCGTTGAAATCGTATGAGCTGTGCACCCAGAAAGAAGAGTGCACAGCAATAAAATTTTAATTCCGGTTTTCATATTCAATTAAAACCTTGGCTACAGCTTTTGCTGCAAGCCAATAGCGCACCTGAAATGCTGCCAATTCAGCTTCATTTGAAATAAAACCAAGTTCTACAATTAAACCGCCAGCATTCACGTATGCCAAGCGACCACGTGCAGATTTACTTTGATCAATCCAACCATTATCACCACGTAAGCGACCGCCTAGTCCATCTGCTACAGCTTTGGATAAGTCTTGAGCCAACTTCTTGTCTTTTGGTAAAGCAATCGTTTCAATCCCATTGGCCTGTTTTGATGCCGCAGCATTCATGTGGAATTCAACCGCAACACTTGAGCCCTGAATCAACTTTACCGCAGCGGACAATGGGTCATTCTTGGTACCTGTTCCATCGGTCTTGACCTGCAATCCAGCTTCACGCAAATAATGAGTCACTGCATTTCGGAATTGTCGCACTAACTCAGCTTCTTTGTATTTGCCATTGACTGCACCCGGATCTGAGTTGCTATGCCCTGCAGTAATCGTCACAAATTTATTTACATCGTGTAGTTCAGGCTGCTTTTTCAAACGTGCAAGCACTGTGGCCACACCAATAAAGAGACCTCCCCACTCTGCAATGTTTTCAGGAATCTTGTTTTTAAGTTCCTGTGGAATAACATTCCAGATATTTAAAAACTGCTCTGAGAATAAAATCAAGGCATAAAAAAAGGCGCTTAATGCGCCCACTTGTACTGACTTGAGTTTCCAAGCCTGTTTCCAGTTATCGATTAACTTCATTTGATACTCCACTTAGTGACTTGTGATTTAAGCCATGATTCGATAAATGCACTTCCTAAAATGCCCACAGCTGAAGCAATGGCTAGTAATGCTAAAGGATTAATATCAGGTATTTGTAAAACGACCGCTCCCGCAATTGTTGATGTTGCAGACCCTAAAATTGTTCGACCAATTGCTAGACGCCATGTCAGCCTTTCATCAGACACAAGCAATTTTGCAAACCCGATCGCTGCCCCAATGACAATGAGCAATAGTAAATTTCTCTCATGCTCTTGCATGAATCCCCCTAATTTTAGGCAATAAAAAAGCACCTTTCGGTGCCATTGTTTAAATGATTCAGACTTCTATCTGACTGTGTTGACCTGATGGAGCTGGTCGTAAGATTTGTTGATTTGAAATGAAGACTCGCTGCCCCAAGTTGTAGGCCGTCCCACTAGTACAAAGCACTGGTCCAGATCCTCCATCCACTTGAACACGATATTCAGGATGACTTGCAGAAGTGATTGTTCCAATTAATTCTGAATGAGTTGGATTCAACAGTTTACGAAGTTCAAATAAAGGATTACTCACGATGTATGCGCTCCACTTTGATGGATTCTGTGACTTTGCCATGACTAAATGAACCGCTAACCGAATCAATGACTCCCCACCACTGCCCGTGAAGCGCAACCGTTTTACCTGGCAACATCTCACCAATTTCTTGAGAGACCGGTAAACCTGACAAGGTGTGAAATTCTTGAATATTGGCTTTGATCAACTCCATCTTGCCAAAGCTTGCACCCGATACGACATCAAACATTGGGCCAGTCACAGCTTCAAGAGGAATATTACCTCCAGTGTTGCGCTGCCTCACAGTCAAGCTGTCGCCACTTCGACTATTCACAACATTAATCGCATTGTAGTCGGTGATGTAATCCTTATTCTGTTCAATGGTTTGTTGAATCACGATACTCTGTGAAATGAGGATATCGTAGTCATCCACAGTCATTGCGTCCCAATAGCCTTTTTTATAGCGTGGCAACACTGAGACTTTATTACCCGCCTTTTGGCTATAGATAAAACCACCACCGGCTTCAACAACCTGCTTTACTGCATCAATTGGCGCAAGTTCCGCATAACTTAGGCTCTCAATTGGTACGATCCAGCCGACGTCATCAATCAACTTCCAGTCCAGCTCGGTACCAGATTGTGCTCGATCAATTTCTGCTTGCACGAGCTGTACAGACGTTCGCTCATTGTCTTGAATAAAGGATCGTTTTGCAGCGTAATCTACTGCATTCAGCGCTGTAACACTTCGACCATCATAGGTATAAGATTTATTCGCAAACTTAATCGTTTCTGTTTCAGTCTCAAGTAACACATGATGTTCAAAGCCATTGATGATTAATTTTAAAATCACCGGTTGCTCATTTAGTGGCTGCAGTTTTTCTTTCTCCGTATGTGCCACGGTAATTGAATATGACCAGCACCACGTACTACGGCTGCAGTTATAAGTGCCGTTAATGACTTTAATCGGCTCACCATTATCTAAGCGTTCTGCACTTAAATTATTCACGATATACCACCAGTTTTTATTCGGTAGTGCTGGAATACAGTCATCCGCACCAAAATTTAAAACAACATTGTGTGGATCAACGTCACAAAGGCAGACAAAATTTAAATCACCAGTGCCTTCGTATTTGGGCAGCTCAGGCTCAGGCCAAGGTTTAACTGGATGCTTGCGATAATGAATCGCTTTGGTTTTATCCCATGGCAAATCTGACTTGGTGACAATCTCAAGGCTTTTATCCCATTCAAACGAAAAACGATGCTCTAAGACTTGGGCGACTTCATGGGAATAGGTAAAAGTCTTGCGCCGACGGATCATTTCCTGCCAGACTGTTTCTCGGTTATGACGCAGCTTGACGGTTTCTTCATGCAGATAACGCTGATGAATAAAGCGTTTATCGCCTTCCTCCCAGATGATGTATGCATCAGAACTTAAACCGGCTGCCTGCTCATGTATCAATCTAACCGCACTATTTAATGATCCGGCTTGCTCATGCCAAATATCCACTTGATTAGAAATCACCAAGCCTTGATCATAAAAAAGAGCCTCATTCGAGACTCTTAATATTGGCTTGGCCCATGGTATTTCTGTAGTGCTTAAGGCTGCGATGGCTTTTTGGTAGCGCATATCAAAACCATAAGACACACCAACCAGGTGATTGATATCGAATAGTGCTTTAACTTCAAATTGAAATTCAGTATCTAAAACCGTATCAATGGTGCACAGGTTTTCACTAAATACCGCTTCGATTTCAAAATTAAAGCTTGTATCTAAAACCGTATCGATCTGACCGATAACATTAGTGTTTTCACTAAACTTAGCAACCACATCAAAGCCAAACTCAGTATCCAGTACTGTGTCTATGACTGCAGTATTGGCACCACTGTCAGCATTAATTGCTGTGACTTCAAATGAAAACTCAGTATCAAGTGCCGCATCAATAACACCAGAAACATCATCACCAAAATTGAGATTGGCTGAACCATCGGTCAGATGCTCAAAATTCAGAATAATGTTATGGCTGTCGGTATTATCAGGCTTAAAGTTTAAGTTTAGGTTGTGAGCATCAATGGTGCCGAGCTTATTTTTAAAATCCACATGAGCACCCTTTTTAAATTAAGGTCTAAGTTTTATTGATGTGACTGCAAGTGTGCCGCCAAGCGCTAAATTAGTATTAGCTAGCGCAATATCTGTACCTACTGTCAGATCGGCAGCCGCCTCACCAGCGCCATTGTAGATCCGTGCCCAAGTAGCGGTCCCGGTTTTAATAACAGTGGCTGTATCTGTTGGATGAAGCTCTACATAAGTGGCTGTAGTTTCTTTGATGCATGGCTCAGGAAATACCAAAGTGACCAAAGCATTATTTGAATCTGCCGCCACCGATGTATTGGCAGGCTGCACACCCTCATAAAAAATAACGGTAGCACTTTGGCTACCGCTATCCATAAATTCTGCAAAGGCTTGAATCATGGCAAGCCTAGCATTGACTGAAGTTTTACTCATTTTGATACCACATTATCTTGAATGACTGCGTTGTATTGATTATTTGGGTCAAAAGCCACCACAAAGCACTCAAGCCCTACCGCAATATTGCGGAACAAGTAAGAGCCGTCGGCTTTTGATTTGGTTTCCCAAAGCAATTCCCTTGTGGATCGCTTAAATACACAAACTGGCACTGGTGAGTAATTAGCCCCTAATTTTTTGGTTGTGCCTTTTATTTGACCTAAGCCTTGATTCGGATTTACTACTGTAATAATAGGGCGTTGCAGCTTTAGAATACTGTAGTTCATGCTATTGAGTTTTTGATGGTTTGGAATATAACCGCCAAAAAAAGTTCTAAAAATCTTAAGCAATTCTTACCTCCTCAACAGGCACAGCCCAATAGACATTATTACCGCTTGTACTAGCCATACCACAGAGATATACAATTGAATTTAAATCAATATCGCCTGTAATTAATGGCAGTGTTGTTTTATCTGGATTTCCTGTGTCAGAGTAATTTACTTGATAAGCACCACCGGAAATCATTCCTATAAATTGCCAACTTTCGTAGTCATAGATCGCAACCGGCTTTGCCGTGGTTGTGTTAAATCCATCTATTTCTGCTGGTAAATAGTTGGTTTTGGATTGTGGTGGAATTCCAAGTAATTGATCTAATACACCTGTTGTTAGTGTTTTAATGTATTCTCTCATGCAAACTCGGTATTTAGCGACATACGCATATCCCCTTTCGCCCTCATTCTGCCCATCTCCAAAATTACTTCCAGTTAATGCTTGGGTGCTTACTTCACCGACAATTACTGGGTAATTTAACTTTTCGTAACCAACACTTGCGAAAGGTAATACTGCATTAAATCGGTTACCGAAATTGGCTTGTCCAATATTACCACTCAAAACAACATGATATTTACTACCCACCACAACCCATTTTCCGTAAGTTGCCACACCTTGCGAGTGCGTATAGTTATTTGCGGTATTTGATGCTGTACCACCAAATTCCATAGCAAAAGGCTGATTGGGTGATGTTATAGTTGCATAACTTTGTAATGCATTTGAGTCGGTGATTACGCCACTTACCGGGTCTGCAGTTTTACCAATACAGACGCCTAATCTATTTCTCTGTGTTAAAACATCTTGAAAAACGATGCGAATAAATATATCGGATTCGTCTAGCTGTTTAAATTTATAGATGTGAATATTTGCCTGTTCATAAACGAGCGACCAACCTAGTGAGGCAATACGCGTGGCAAACCCACCGCTTATAGATAGTGGAGCAGCGTCAATCGTCATTGTCACAGTATTTGTTGTGACTGAATCAATCCAGAATTCACCACCATTAATTAAGGATAGAGCGCCGGAATCCACTTTCAAAACACGGCCAGGCATATAGCCATGCGCACCGCCATA
>NZ_VOYU01000013.1:0-115180 GCF_013420135.1 Acinetobacter sp. YH12023 | reverse complement strand
TTATAATCAGCGAAGAATTCAAAAAGGCTTGGATTTTAAGACACCAAATCAAATGGCAGAAGACTTTTATCGGTTAGCTGCCTAGAATCTCCCAAGTGAAAGTCTCCTGCTAATTCAGCACACATCAATACTTTTAGACCTTTTAAAAAACAAGATTTTTATGGTGCAAGTAGTTCAGCATCAAAATTTAAAGAAAAATATAGTAATCAGAATTTTAAGGATTTTTTGGAAATAGCTACGGAGTATGATTTCGTAACTTGGGTCGCATATTTTGAAGATATTGATTTAAGCTTATTAGAAAGTTACCTGCAAAAAAATTATGCGAAGTCCCAAGAAGGAAGCTATTCATCGCCATTTCGAAAAATTGTTGTTTTTTACGATTGGCTTCGTCACGGTCAAGAGTTGGAGTTTGATAGTTAATTATTTCATCCTAAAACTGCGATACTGAAAACCATTTAGCCTATCGAATCAGCTATCTTTGGTAGGCTAAGATCAAACGATCCTAAATACACCTAAAACAATATGAAAACCCTCGCTTTTATTCATGTTAATGACTCAGGTTCACCCGTGGGTGACTTTGCACCAGTGACTTCAGTTTTTTCCCATTATGAGTTGGGCAATACGGTCTCGCCTTTTTTACTGCTCGACCATTTAGGGCCTGGAGTACTGAAACCAACCCAACTGAAAAAAGGTGTGCTGGAACACCCACATCGAGGGTTTGAAACCGTCACCTTGGTGTTTAAAGGCGAACTTGAACATCATGATACGACTGGAGGAGGCGGTGTCATTGGTGAGGGCGATGTGCAGTGGATGACTGCCGCTTCAGGCATACAACACGAAGAAGTTTTTAGCCAAGCCTTTGCTCAGCGGGGTGGAGCATTTGAAATCCTGCAACTTTGGGTCAATCTGCCTGCCAAAGATAAAATGATTCCCGCACGCTATCAGAGCTTAGCCAAAGCCAGTATTCCTGTTGTGAATTTAGCCCAAGATGCTGGTTATGTAAGGGTGATTGCGGGCCAATATTTAACAGCCCAAGGCCCCGCAGAAACACATACACCTATGCAAGTATTTGATGTCTTTGTCAGAGCCAATCAAAGCATCACACTGCCTGCACAAGAAGGGGATACCACACTTTTATATTTACGCTCGGGCAAGCTGAAATTTACTGAAACAGATGAACCGTTAAATGCACAGCATATGGCAGTCATGTCGAGCCAAGGTGAAAATGTCGAATTGACGGCAGTTGAAGATAGCCACATGTTGTATTTATCGGCGCAGCCTTTAAATGAACCCATCTATGGGCGAGGTTATTTTGTGATGAATCATTTTGCAGAAGTCATGCAAGCCTATGAAGACCTAAAACAAGGTCGCTTTATCCAAAAAGCAGACAATGAAAAACCATAAAAGCGGTAGTTTAAAAAGACCAATACAACGCCAGCAAACACTGTTAAAATAGTCGGACTCAAACCGACAGATCGGTTCGTTGAAGTTCATTTTATCTCTATCTAGCGTCTTGTGAATACGACGCACATATGGCGGATACGCCGCAAATTCATTTTTAAAATTAATATTACAGTGTTCGTCATTGGGCTGAAGTGTCTCTCCCTATTTGTCATTTCAAGCTCGACAGCACACATTTGATATGTAGATAACAATGCAAAACGTACAAACCACAAAATTAAGTCGTGCCACCTTAATGTTTCCCTTGGCACTGGTTTTATTTGAATTTTCTGTCTATATCGGCAACGACTTAGTGCAACCCGCCATGCTTGCGATTACCCAAGAGTTTGGTGTGAGTCGTGCATGGGCACCCTCGTCGATGTCATTTTACTTATTGGGAGGTGCTTGTGTCGCTGCAATATTAGGGCCATTGTCAGACCGATTAGGCCGTAAAAAAGTCCTGTTGGGTGGTGTGGCATTCTTTAGCTTATGCTGTTTAGCGATATTGCTCACACATAATATCGAAAGCTTTTTAACGTTGCGTTTTTTACAAGGTTTTGGTTTATCGGTTATTTCTGCCGTGGGCTATGCTGCTGTTCAGGAAACTTTTGAAGAGCGTGATGCCATCAAAGTCATGGCGATCATGGCGAATATTTCACTACTGGCGCCACTGATCGGCCCCGTCCTCGGTGCTTTTATGATTGATCATGTGTCATGGCATTGGGGCTTTATTGGAATCGCATTTTTATCTTTTCTGAGTTGGTTTGGTTTAAAAGCCAAGATGCCGACTCAGCACATCAGCATTCCAAAGCAACCGGTGGGCTATATCATTGATGACTTTAAACAGGTGTTAAAAAACAAACGCTTTTTGGCACTGACACTGGGTCTACCGATGGTGGCAATGCCACTGATGCTATGGATTGCGCTATCTCCGGTCATATTAGTGGAGCAGCTAGGACTGAGTAGCATGCAATACGGCATGGCACAGTTTCCCGTTTTGGGCGGACTAATCCTCGGTAATATTGTTCTGATTAAAATCATCGACAAATTGCCTCTAGGTCAGTCTGTGATGATCGGGCTACCGCTGATGTTACTCGGAACGAGCCTCGTGGTGATTGGGATGATGACTGAAAGTTATTTTCTGACATTGCTCATTCTTGGTATGACTTTAGTCAGTTTTGGTGAAGGGATTAGCTTTTCTGTGCTCTATCGTTTTGCCTTAATGTCGTCTGAAATGTCGAAGGGCACAGTGGCTGCGGCAGTGTCTGTAATCATGATGCTGACGTTCTTTGCCGTGATCGAAATTGTTCGCGTGCTGTATGAAAACTTCGGCCTTTGGGCCTATAGTTTGGCAGGCTTTACCCTCATTATCTTGTGGTTCAGCCTACCACGCTTGGTGGTGCGAGATATTATGCGACAACGTAAATTGACGGGTGAATTTTAAATTCGAGTTCATGCCATCATAGAAAAAGCCCAATGCTGTGTAGAACAACATTGGGCTTTTTTATTTTCTTTAAACAGTCTTAATTTGATGTTGCCGGTTGTTCTGCATTTTTTAATTTGCGATCGAAAATGAACGGGCCAAAAGGCAAAATTGATGCAATCAGGCCCATTAGAAATACGCTGAGTGACCATTTTTGCTTTTCACAGACCACAAACAGCACCACCAAGAAGGCAATAAACAAGACGCCATGTCCCATACCGACGTATTTGACCAATATTGGATTATCCATCAGGTACTTCATTGGCATAGCAATGAACAACAATAATAAAAAGGAGATGCCTTCGAGTAGGCCCACAAAGCGTAAGGTCTTGATATTCATGCGAAGTTTAAATTCAAAGTGATTTCAGCCTTGAGTCTACCTGAAAGCACTGCAGGAACGAAGCATTCCCGTTGAAATAATTGATCCGCATATTGAATCTAAGTTGATGTTTTTAAGGTTAATTCTGAGTCGTCTGCTCGGATTAATTTTCTAGATCCGCTAAGGCATCCTCAATTGAACCCTGATCAAATTCATAGTTACAGCCGAGTAAAATCATCGGGCTTTTTCCGGTCATTTCAGACAGGCTTAGTTTGTGATTGATCGCATGCAGATCATCCGTTTCAGCTTCCGTACGTAGGATTTTTTCACCACGGAAAAACGGCATATTGGCAAACATCGGATGCTGTTCAATACCATATTTTTGGGCAAATTTTTTCACATCGGCTTGGCGATAGATCGCGAATACGGCATTGGAAGACAGGCCAATTTCTTGGGTCGGCATGCCAAAAAATTCAACAGGCTGCTTATTTTTATAGATATAAATAAACGGTTGATGTGGGTCATCATGGCGTTTCCAGCCCAATTGCCCCAGAGCCTTTTCATAATCGAGCAAAGTGTCATGGTAGGTGTCGTAATCGGCCTGACATTCCAAAATACGCTTCAAATCTTGTGCTGTCGGTGCTGCAAAAACAGAAGACGCAGCTAAACATGAGGTCGCCACAATCGTAGGTAATATGAGGCGTCTAAAACCTAAACTAAGCATTTTCATCATGAGTCTCGAATGATTTTATTTAATTTCCGCCTGAATTAGTTGTGTTCGAAGCTGAATCAGTTCGGCTAATGTTTCTAATAATAAACTGATCTGCTTGAGCACCAGTTGCAGGTGATTAGACCGAATTTCTTCAGTGCTGAGTGTTTGAATTTCGAAAAGTTTTTGCTGAATTTTCTCAGGGTTGAGCGGTTTTTGCTGAATTAAGACCTCGTCTAGGGTGCTTTGACACCATTGCAGCAGTTCAAGGACTTGTTGGTCTTGTACCTGTTCACGGTGGCTCCCCAATGCCGAAATATAACTGAGCTGACTATGGCTATAGACCAAATAGCGAAAAGCATGTTGAATCAAAGTTTGGTCGGGTTCAGGCTCGGTACTTAAACTAGAAATCATGCTCGACAGTTCAGTTTGAGCATTATGGGCTGAACGACGGGCACGCCGATAAGCAATGCTATTGGTTTTCCCATGGAGATATTGCTCAACTACGGCATCAAAATAATGCAGGGTCGCAGCAGAGCTTTTTTGAATGGTCTTGGAAATATTGCGAAAGTCCCAATCTGGCCAGATGACATTGACTGCGAACCATGCAATAAAACAGCCGAGTAGGGTATCAACGATACGCGGTAAAATAACCGCATAACCTGCGCCTTTTAAATTAAAAATCAGCAAGACCATTAAGGTTGCCATGAGGGTCGCCATGGCATATTTTTTGGCACTCAGATAGAAAAAGCATACGCCAAAAATAATTGTCAGTAGCAATTGACCTTCGACACTCGGCACAAAATACAAAATAGGAATGCCAAGTAAGACCCCTAATATGGTTCCCAAAGTCCGCATTTTTAAACGACTTTTGGTCGCAAAATAGCGCATCTGACAGACAAATAAACTGGTCAATAATATCCAGTAGCCATTTTTGGCAAAGGGCAGTAGCGAAATGGCATAGCCCATAGCAAAGACAAAAGCGATGCGAACAGCATGGCGAAATAAGGCAGATTCGGGACTCAAATGCTGTTTCAGTTTGAACCATAAATCATGCCAGCCATGAATGTCGTCGTCGAGTAAATTGAGGTTGTCGATATGCTGCTGATAGGTCTGTTGCTGTGAATGATCTAAATCCTGCACATGCGAAAAGCGTTCTTGCACACTGTCCAAATTACTCAAGATCAGCTGTAGATTTTTCACTTCTATATTTTGCGGATTATTGGCCATCCACTCCTGCAAAGAGGCATGCAAATGTGCCAGTGCTTGCGCAGTAATCGGATCAGGCTGATAGGGCTGTCGATGCAAAATGCAGTAGGCCAACTGTTGGCAAGCCTGCGCTTGTAATCGAATATTTTTTTGAAAACGGAAAATTAAATCGGTACGGCTAAAATTTTGATGAATTTGTTCATAGTGTAAATAATTCGCACTGGCCTGTTCGTGAATATCTTGTGCCAAGAAATATAAATTCAGCCAGTAGATGGTGTTTTTATTGGCTCTTGAGGCTTTTAAACGGGTGAGTAAAGAAGCTTTAGTCGTGTTTAAACTTGGGATGACATCACTGTTTTTGAGTGATAATTCATATAGTAAGTGTTCCACATTGTCGACATTATCTGGGTCAAATAAGCGTGCTTTTGCATTGAGTACTTCGGCGATTTGTAAAAAACAACGCGAAAGATTGTCCTGTACAGGTAGGGTAGGTTTAATCAGGTAAAAGAGAATTGAGGTCAGGCCATACCATAAGGCCCCTAGAACAAAGCAGCTAGGTTGAAAATACCAAGTGTCATATTCGCCCAAGCCGAACATGGTGTAAATCGACAGTAAAATCGTACCAAAAGAAATCGTGGCATAGCGTTGCCCCAAAGCTCCTAATAAAATAAATCCTGCACTGGATAGCGATAGGTAGAGAATAAATAAAAATTTATAGGGATAGAGAAAATCTAAAATACTACTGACACTAAAGAAGAGTACGCAGACATAGAGCAAATTACGCAGTCGGATGCTGAGTCGGTCATCAAAGTCGGTGAGTGCAGTGGCAATCGCACCTAAGGTGACGGGAACAATAACACTATGAAAACCGAGAAAATATAATCCGAGCGTGGTGCCACTCAAAACAATACAAATTTGCAGGCAATACATAATGATTGCACTGGATTGAAACTGTTGAAACCAAGAGAGTCGCGTGTTCACAGAGTTATGAAGTATTCGAATGATTTTGTAAATTAGACTGAGCTTTTTTCTGTGAACTGTCAATTTTTATTCAATAGAAAAGCGGACTTAAAGTCCGCTTGTTCAAATCTATATGCAAGGTTGATTATTGAATCACACCACAGGCAATACGGTCACCGCCACCGCCTAGAGGTTTAGGGTCGTCAGAGTAATTATCACCACCAGCATGGATCATGATGGCTAAGCCTTGTACATCCGCCAATTTCAAACGCGGTGCAATTAAATTCACTTTTGCTGTGCCATCGGTTTGAACTTGAAGGATCGGTAAGTCACCCAAGTGACCTGTTAGCGGCGTACCGTGGTGAGGTGCAGATTTAGGGTTAAAGTGACCACCTGCAGCAAGAGCAGCACCCGCTTTTCCATCTTTTTCAGCTGGGGCACAAGAGCCTTTTTCATGAATATGGAAACCGTGTGGACCCGGAGGAAGCTGGGTTAAATTGGTATGAATAACCAAGCCAGCAGGGCTATCAACCAAGTTAATTTGACCGATGCTTTGACCAATACCTTGAGCAGTCACGGCATTGACCGTCACGGTTTTTGCATTCAGACCTGTTGAAGTCGAGGTACTCGCACAGCCTGTAAACATCAGGGCACTGACCGCAGCAAGCGCACCGAATTTAAATAGTGAAGACATGTTTGGCATCCTGTCTGTTTTTATGGAGTTTCAACCATTGAAACAGATGCGAATACAGGATGACAGATAATTTAAGTATTTGATTGTAATATTTGTTTAATGAATTCAAGCCTGAATTAAGGTTGTTCAGGCTTATCATCCATATTGTCTAAGTCATGTGCCAATGTTGCTTTGGGCATCATGACGGCTTCAATTTGGGTTTCATGCAACCATTCACGCCAAATAGCTAACAATACTGCCAAGATTACTGGCCCGATAAATAAACCAACAAGACCGAAACTGGCGATACCACCTAAAACACCGAACATGATTAATAAGAATGGAATCTGCGTTGCCCCTGAAATCACTAAAGGACGAATCACGTTATCGGCTGTACTCACGATACATACACCCCAAGCCATGACGCCAATGGCTTCAATGGTTTGACCTTGTGAAAATAACCACAACGACACAGCGGTATATGAAATCGGTGGACCAAAAGGAATCAGTGCCAACATGAAGGTAATGATGGTTAATAACATTGGGTTAGGCACATCGGCAACAAAATAGCTGAGACCGGCAAGTAAAGCTTGGGCAATGGCGGTGAGACCGATGCCATACACTACGGCACGTGTAGTATCCGAGATGGTGGCAAGATAATGATGAATACGTGGCCCGATCACCATTTCGAGGGCTTTACTGACCTGACTTAAAATAGTTTGACCATCACGATAGAAGAAAAATAAAGACATCACGGCAAAACACAGCTTAAAGATATTTTTACTGACTTCGCCGACCAGAACTTTACCGTAATTCAAATGCCCCTGAATCCAAATTTGTACCGATTGAATAATACTGTTTGGATCATTGTTCAGTTCATGCAGGGTACGACTGACTTCTTTACCAATAAACGGCAGTTGGCGAATAAAATCAGGCACATTGACATGACCAGAGAAAACTTGCTTTTGTAATTCAAAATACAAGTTACGGCCTTCATGTTGTAACAAGAAGATTGCAAAAATCACCGGCAGACCCACCACGAGTACCACCAATAAGATCATCAGCGCCGCACTTAGATTTGCACGATTGCCACAAAAACGATGTACTGATTGATACAGCGGCCATGTCATATAAGCAATAATCGCAGCCCAAACGACGGGCACAATAAAGTATTTGAGTACGCTAAAGCTCAAAAAAATCAGGATAAAAAATAATCCGAACAATAAGACTTTTTGTAATGTAGGTGCGAACGTTGGCAATGCGTGCTCTGATTTTTTCATCATGTTGTGTTCAATCTTAACCGAAAAAAAAGCTCCCGAAAACGAGAGCTTGTTAACTTATGGTGAATATCTTTCAGGCTAGATCCTTGCAAGATTGGCCTTTATATCAGCGAAATGTGGAATGATGGGTTAAAACCACTCGGCTTCGTCTTCAATAATGGCATTGAGCACAGGTTGCCATTGTTGTTGCATACCGAGGTACAATTTTTGCGTTTTGTCAAAAACTGAAAGACCTTGCATGGCAAGTTGACCATAAGCGGTACGTTCAGAAATCCAAGCAACGGGCTGTTGTTCAACTTTATTGAAAAAATCTTGAATTTCTTTGGAATGAGCAGAATTGGGTTTAACACGATTGGCCAGTAATAAGATTTGGACTTTACCTTTACGAATCCGTTTAATTTCTTGCAAATGCTTTAAAAAACGACGGGTCGAGTCGATGTCAAAGAAAGATGGTTGTAGCGGGGTAATGATGGCATGGGCTTCACTGACCAACTGATCTGCATGTTCACCCGATAACGCACCCGGTGCATCGATAATTAGATATTCAATCCCTTTTGGTACATCACCAATCGACTTTTCATGACGCCAATCTAGGCTCTGAATCGGGGCGGCAGTCTCTGGGCGCTGTTTGAGCCATTGACGTGCAGACTTTTGATTGTCAGCATCTGCCAAGGCCACTTTATAACCTTTTTGCGCAAGTGCAGAGGCTAAACTGATTGCTGTGATGGTTTTGCCACAACCACCTTTTTGATTGGCAATTAATATCGTTTTCATCGACCTAAATAGATTTTATTCTGCTCATCCCTAGCATATCATTGTTTAATGCGGGGAATATGACAAAGAACCAAAGTCTAAGTTTTTTCTATACGTTTCGCTGTAATATCTTAAAAAGATTAGGAATTTTAAATGTCTGTCTGGATGGCCATGCTCATTGGCGCGTGTATTGGGATTGTACTGACCACCTTAATTTTAAGTGGCAGTCGCAATGGAAGGATTAAGGCAGAATACGAGCAATATATTGCAGAACTAGAATTAGAACATCAGCAGGCCTTGGCCCATGCACAAAAACGCAGTGTAAATACCAGTCGTGCTGTTTTAAAAGGCAAAATGGCCGAACAAATGGCGCCGATCATGCCTGAATTTCAGTATTTACCTAGCGATGCAAAGTTTCTCGGTGACCCGATCGATTATGTGGTTTTTGATGGCTATACCGACTTTCGTGATGGTGATGGACTCGCTGAAGACATCGAAGTGGTGCTGATTGATATTAAAAGTGGTGGGGCACGCTTGACCAAAGGGCAACAAGCGATTGCTCAAGCCATTGCCGAAGGGCGAGTGCGTTTTGAAACCATCCGAATTGACTTTGAGCACATTTAAGCTCGCGTGACTCAGCCTCAGAACCGTTGAAAAGTAATAAGGACAGAATATCCACATGGAAAAACTCTTAGCGACTGCAGCCGTTTTTGCGCTCATGCTGTGGATATGGTCAGAATATTTTCGTGCCATTCCACATTTAGAGCAGACTGGTGTGCTGAAAAATTTTCAGGTCACACCAACTCAGGCATTTTCCGGTGAATATTTGCTGTTGGATAAACGCTACTACAGTGCGAGTAGTCGTACATTACATCCGGCAGCACCGACCGTGGTGGGTGGCTTTCAAGACTTGGCCTATGTCAGCAATATTGATCTGCTACTGAGTTCAGGCGCAAATGATTTCCAGTCTTTAAAATATCATCTTGAGTGGTCGCAGCAGAACCGCTGTTTTAACGTACAAGCGAAAAATGTACCCTCGACACAAGTTGAACAGCTCAAGTCTGAATTGCAAAATGTCAGTGTGATTGCTCAATCCGAAGACGTTGCAAATCGTATTCGTCGTTTAAAATCAGGGGATCGTGTGGAGATTTTGGGTGCATGGGTGGATGTACATTCCATCAAAACAGGGAAGTCGTATAACACCTATAATGTGTTGAATAAAAAGCCCTGTCATATCCTAAAAATTAATGCCATTCGATTAATCAAAGACTAGGTACTTTTAACTAGATTTGATTGTGCTTAAACATGGCCTTGGACGCTTTAACTCAACTTCCGTGCGCGGGCGAGTAACATGCGCTGACCAATTTTTGGAATGCCTTCAGCATCAAAATACTGCGTTTCAAAACATTCAAACTGGGCATCTTCAAGCAACTTTTGCATATGACGATCCAGATGACAGCCATCCGTGACTTTCTTTTGAATGGGCGTGAGTAAATGCTGTAACTGCTTAATTTTTCGATTTTCATTGTGTTGTACATGCTCAACCAAATGAAATGTCCCTGTTGGTTTAAGGACACGGTAGATTTCTTCAAGCGCAGTTTCAATATCGGCAATGCTGCATAAGGTCCATGTACTCACGACATGATCTAGACTTTTATCTGCAAAGGGTAATTTTTCAGCACCAGCTAAAATATGCTGTACCTCAAAAGGTGCTGCATGTACACGTTCAGCAGCTAAATGAAAAATATCGGGATTGGGCTCAAGGGCAAAAACCGTATCGACATTTTGATAAAACGCTAAATTCAAACCTGTACCAAAGCCAATTTCGAGCACCTCACCAGATACGGCTAACAGGAGTTCGCGTCGTTTATCCATCAAGCTTGGTACTTGCATGACTTGATTTAAAAGATGCGGAAAAATGTGTTGTTGATAAAATTTATAAATCATAGCGGGCATTGTTGTTGGTTTTTTTAAAGTGTAAATCATGTCTTTTTAATTTTAAATCATGTGGTAGGGCGTGAATATGGGCCAATTGACTGAATAACAGCATTTTGTTACCAAGTTCATAAGGTTTATGCAGACTGTGTGCGTAATATAGAGTTACAACTAGTGAAAACGACATTCATCAGGCTCAACCTACGCGATTTTAAGCTCATGTTCAGGTTGGGGCATTATGTATAGATGAAGTCGGCTCAATTGCAGAATTAAAATTGAGTAATGTGAAGTATTACAGGGTAAGAGGATAACGCGATGATCAAGCGAATTGCATTAAGTACTGTGCTTGCAGGCTTTTTATTGAATGTCGGTGTCCAAGCGTCTTCAGATTATAATATTGCCAAAGGCTTAGCACCTGCTGCCAAAGGCCAGTCGATTTCTACCTTGAAAGAATTTAAAGGTGATTTCCGAATTTTAGGTTCAAAAACCTATCAAACAGATGAACAAGCAAAATTTTCTCCGATCGATTATGCGGTCAGTTGGGGCTTATTTGCAGAGCCAGAAATAGCTCGTACGATTTCAGTCAATCAATATGACCGTTTCTTAAATTGGAAAATGGATCGTGTTCCTGTACCGCAAAAACAAGCCATGATGATGGTGTCGAATATGCACATCATTCCTGCAAACCCGCAAATTGCGAAACAAATTACTCAAGTAAAACGTGGTGATCTTGTGCGTTTAAAAGGGGATTTGGTTGAGGTGAAAGACAAAGATTTGGTTTGGACTTCATCTTTGACCCCAACAGATACGGGTGATGGGGCTTGTGAGGTTTTTCGTGTCAGTTCCATTCAGTGGATTGAAAAAGTCAAAGGCTAAATTTCGATTGCATCGAGATCGTATTTGAAATCGGTGTGCATTAGATGCAAGGTAAAATATTTTGATGATGAAAATGACGATCAAGAAAAAGCTTATTTTGAGTCTAATGATGGCGAGTGGTTTGGCGCTTGGTGGATGTAACAGTATGAGTTCAACTGTAGATGGGAAAACCCATGTATTTACTGAACAGCAAAGTTGTCCGACCTTGCTTGAGATGGATCGTGGACAGACTTTGGAAGTACTGTTAAACGAAAATCCAAGTACTGGTTATGTATGGGCTTTGGCTGAGCAACCGAAACTTTTTAAAGTTGAAGAAGTGTTTCAGTCAGCTCAACAACAAACTGCTGCAGATGCGACACCAGTGCTTGGTGCCGGTGGTCAAAAGACCTATCGTTTTACTGCAACAATTGCAGGTGAGGAATTTCTACATTTGAAGCATGCACGGGCTTGGGAAAAAAACGCGATGGCTGAATGGACTTGTAGAGTTCGAGTGTCTTGATTTGAACCGATGATGAACGATAAAAAAAGCCAGTATTTGTACTGGCTTTTTTATTGCAGACGAACTGATTTAGAACGTCTGCTTAAGCATTATTTCGCGCTGAGCGCTTGACCGTCAAATTGAATACCTTCCCAACCATTTTGCATAAATTGGCGAATGTTTTGGTGGTCAGTTGCGTCTGGTGTTGCCAATACAGCAGCATAATGTTCAGCAAAAAGACTTAATGTTTCAGCTTGGTTTAGACCATTCAATTGGGCAAAAGAAAATACTTTGGCACTGCCTTGGTTTTCAGTTGCTGCATTGGCTTGTTTGCCATTGGTAAAAGCGGTTGCTGTGTGGTTATAACGCGCTTCAATAAATGCAATCACATCTGAAAATTTCGCAGTCCCTGCTTGAAGTTGATCTAATAATTCCTGAGCCATAATGTCCTCTTTCAATAAAAAAATACCGCAAAGTGTTGCAGACTATAGCAAGCTTTGGCCCAAACATTTAACACTATTTGCGTAAATTAAATGCGTGTATATTGAAGGGCGACCTTAGGCAGACTGTTGCCTAAATTGTAGATACCAATGATGTTGAAGTAGGACAACTATGAACTGGCTTTTGGTCGCATGTGGCGGCGCAATTGGGGCAACACTTCGCTATGCAGCAGGACTGTTATTGGCCAAGCCAACCGTGCTCTTTCCGTGGGCTACATGGTGGGTGAATATTTTAGGTTGCTTTTGTGCAGGTGTGTTCTTTGCATTTAGCCAAAAATATCCCGTTCTACAAAATGAAGCACGCTTATTACTTATGGTCGGGATCTTAGGTGGCTTTACCACATTTTCCAGTTTCGGCTTAGAAACATTTCAACTGCTTAGACAAGGGCAAAGTGGGCTGGCATTTAGTTATGCCATTTCCAGTGTGGTGATTGGTGTCATCGTATTGGGGCTGGGATATTACTTATTTCATTCGATTTTAAAAATAGATGTTTAAAACAACGCTTGAAAACCACAAAATTTCAGACATAAAAAAAGAAGCTCAGGCTGGAGGAGGGGAACCCTGAACTTCTTCAATGCTTTAATTTTAAAAGCAAAAACTTAATCGAAACTGAACTTATTGTGAGCGTTTGAAACGCGCAAAGCGTTTATTAAAGTTCGCAATACGTCCTTCGTTATTCACTTGACGTTGTTCACCTGTATAAAAAGGGTGTGATGCACTTGAGATATCGAGCGTCACATATGGATAGGTCTTGCCTTCAAACTCTTTGGTTTGATTGGTGCTTAAGGTACTGCCAATGACAAAAAAGGCATTGGCATTGGTGTCATGAAAGAGCACTTCACGGTATTCGGGATGGATGTTGGCACGCATTCTTCTGTTCCTTAAATTTATTGATTAAAGAAATGTTATAACATAACAATTAAAAATGCAAATATTGCCCGAAATTCATCGGGCAATCATCAGCGCTTTACGCTCCCTTAAGCGCTAGGTGGGACCAACTCATCAAAAAGATCATTGAGATTGTCATTCACTTTCAAATGAATCAAATTCCAATAATGCCCTGAAACAGTCCGGTTCACCATCAGGGTGTCTGGCGACGGTTTAAACACATCCCAGTATTTAAGTGAAGGCTTAATTAATTCTACCCCGTCATGGTGTGCTGAGTTTTCAGCAAAGTCGTATTGTGTGGTTAGCGGACGCATCAGCACTTCCAGCCATTGTTCATACAACTCCACAGGGAATTTACCGAGTTCATTGAGGGAATGTAGGGCATCGAGTTGCTGTTCCATCAGTGGAATATCGTGCTTGCGTGCAGCATTAATCAATTGCTTAAAGTGCGACACGATTTCAGGAGACAGGGTTTTCACACCACCGTAGTCATATACGATGACTGAACCATCTTCACGAAAGGCGAAGTTACCCGGATGCGGGTCACAGTGGAAACGTTTAAGGAAGAAAATTTCACGGCCAATGGCACGGAATAAGCGCCTTCCCAAGGCATTTCGTGTTTCTTGTGACCATGTGCTGGCAGTTTCTATACTGTCGCCAAGCTCTAGACTTAAAGTCAAAATATGACGTGAAGAATAATCTTTATAGACCTGTGGAATGATGATTTTGTCATCCAGCTCACTATGAAACGCACGGGCCACATCTAAGTTTTGCGCTTCAATTTCATAGTTCAATTCGTTGTCCAAACTGTCCTGAATTTCACGAAATAGCTTGTCTTGTAACTTCCGATCAATTTTCAATACGCCCATCAGACGAAGTGCAAGCCGAACTTGTTTTAAGTCACTTTCGCAGGCTTCTTCCACACCCGGATATTGCACTTTCACCACCACTTGCTGACCATTAGGTAACACGGCTTTATGCACCTGCCCAATGGATGCAGCGGCAAAAGGTTGTTCTTCAAAACTTTTAAAAATCTGCGCGAGGGGCTTGCCGAGTTCTTGTTCTACTTGGGCCTTAATTTCAGCAAAGGGCATGGCTGGCGCTTGGCGTTGTAATTTACTGATGGCCTTTGCGACTTCAGGTGGAAAAATGTCTTTGTACTGCGAGGCAATTTGTCCGACTTTCATCACCGCACCTTTCATTTCACCCAAAGTGTCTGCAATTTGCAGACCGATGTCCTGAAAAAGTTTACTGCGAGATGCATTTTTCTGTTCTTCATCGGCAGTGATATTGCGGATGGAATTGGAAACGGTTTTAGTAGCAATGCTTGCCGTCATACTGGCAAGTTTCATAAAGCGACGACCCGGTGTGCTAGCCGTTTTTGCCATGTGATGTTCCTCAAGATCATCATTTATTATCTAATACCGATCATAGGCGACAAAACACAAACTGCCTACTTTAAATTGTTAAGACTTTATTTCCATTGATAAAATTATGGGCAAAAATGTAAATACTGAAAATAATTCAGGCAAATTTAAGCCACGTGCTGAATGGTTTAAAATATCGCGTCGCTAGAAGAGAACTGAACGATGAAAGTGTATCGCTATTTAACCGGTAAAGATGATGTCAATTTCTGTGCCCGTGTGACCAAAGCTTTAAATGAAGGCTATGAATTGTTTGGCTCACCAACCATGAGTTTTAATGGGACAGATGTGATCGTCGGGCAGGCGATCGTGAAAGACGTAGAAGACGACAGCCAAGTGCCACAAGGTTTAAAAAATGCCATCGAGGCGCTTAATTAGTTGGTTTTGGTACTTTGCTTGCTTCACTGATGTTATGTCTGTAAAAGTATTTACGCATTTAAAAAAAAGGTTTTCAATTCTATTCGGTAGAGTCTTTCATCCAGGGATTGAATAAAGGGATTAGCCTTCAGCTGGAGGTACTCTTACGAAACGTTGTTTCTCATTCGGCAAAATGAGAAGCGTGCTTCGCAAGGAAACCATCTTGCGGTGCAATGCACCTCACCGACAAAACTCGTTCGCTAGCGTCTAATTATTTAAAGTATCGCAAAAACATTTTTGATTAGAACTAGTCCTGTCTCAAACAATTGCAGATGACATTTTCGTGTATCGTTCTTTTTTTGAATCAAATTGAGCAACTGATGTTACTCCGTAACATCAGTTGCTTCAGTTTTTTCGAGTTCTAAATGTGGACTGAGATATTTGCTGCATTGATTATGGTGTAAATTTTCATTCAAGGTGATGAGGTTTTGCGTCACGATAAAATCCTGATCACCCGCAGAGGCAAACTTTTGATTGGCCTTGATGAAGTCCTGATAGGTATATGCCATACCAGACTGCTGACAACTTAACTTTAAACGTGCGGTATATGAGTCTGCTTGTTGTTCATGATAAAAGCGAAAGGCTGTCCAAAGTGCTTGATTGATGTAATCAAATTCAGGTTGTGATTGGACTTTGATGGGTGTGTAATACAAAGGAAATTCATGTCGGTTGATTGTTTGTTCAGCCTGTAGTGACATGGAGAAGCCCAAGCTCAGACAGAGACTCATCGAGCGAAATACATGGGACATGTTTATCTTCCTCTTCTTCGTATTTTTATTTATGGCATACGCTATGCAGAGTGTTAATTTGCATTAATCTTCTGCATAGCCTAGCTGTCTTTTTTAAGTAACTTTTTAGATGATTTTTAAGGGCTTATCCCGCTTGAGCTAAACGTTTATTCATCATAAATAAACGTGTAAGTAGCAGTATACAGGCGACAGTCAGACCCACAATTAGGCCAATCCAAACGCCTGCAGCACCAGTCGTGGTGAAGCGTGCAAGATAGATCCCGACAGGGAAGGCAATGATCCAATACGCGATCATGGTGATCCACATCGGCCCTTTAGTGTCTTGCATGCCGCGTAAACACCCTGCGGCACTGACTTGCCATGCGTCCATCAACTGATAGGCAATCGCGAACAAGACCAAATACACGGCAAGCTGAGTCACATCATAGTCATTGGTATAGAGTGACACAATTTCATTACGTAAAAGCCAAAGCAGTAGCATGGTAATCAGGGCAAATATCGTCCCTGTCAACATACCGACTTTCTGGACTTTTCGCATCGCTAGCCAGTTTTTTTCCCCATAATAGGTACCAACCCGAATAGTCAGCGCAATCGCCAGTGACATGGGAATCATAAACAATTGCGAGGTAATCGAAATGGCGACTTGATGCGCTGCAATGGTGACTTCGCCCAAGGGACTCAACACAATAGCGGCTGTACTAAAAATACTGACTTCAAAGAAAATAGCTAAGCCAATCGGAAAGCCAAGTTTTAAAATACGTTTGATCCATTCACTGTTCATTTTTTCAAAGGCAGCGAAAGGTTGGGTTTTTTGATAGGCCGATCCTTTGAAAACGTACATCGCCAAAGCAAAGAACATTAACCATTGCAAAATCGCGGTGGCAAATCCACATCCAGCAGAACCCAGTTCAGGGACTGGGCCTAAACCATACATAAAAATAAAGTTCAGTGGAATTAACACCAATAAGGCCAGCAGACTCAGCACCGTAACAGGACGAGGATGGCCCAAGGCTTCTGAGTAGCCACGTAAAGCTGCGTACATGGTGACAGCAGGCATACCTAAACTAATGGCGTGTAAGAATAAACTCGCCTTCGGCAGCAATGCTTCAGGGACACCCAATAACGGTAAAAGCAGCGGCATGGCTTGTAAGACTAATGCGGCAATGATCCCTAAAAATAATGCGACCCATAACGACTGACGGGCGATGGTGGCAATTTTTTCAGGCGTGCGAGCACCATTGGCTTCTGCCACTAATGGGGTGGTGGCAATCATAATGCCGCTGAACAGCAGCATGACCGGTATCCATAAACCGACCCCGACCGCAATGGCTGCAAGGTCATTGGCGGACATGTGTCCAGCCATGATGGTATCAATGAGACCAAATCCCGCTTGCGCAAACTGCGTAATCAATATCGGGATCATTAAATGAAACAGTTGTTTTAATTCATACTTGCTGCTTGTTACAGCCGTGACAGTAGACACAGAATGTACTCATTTCTTGTGAGGTGCTTAGGAATGAGGTCTTAGCGTTGGAAAGTGAGAAGCACACCAATAAAAATCACCACGCCACCCAATAAGCGTTGCCAGTTAATCGGGGTTTTTTCAGTGCCGAGCAAGCCAAAATGGTCAAATACCATCGACATTAAGATCTGTCCAAAAATAATCAGACCGGAGAGGGATAAAAAACCCAGTTTCGGTGCGGTATAAATACTGATACTGATGGCATAAACACCCAAACATCCCCCCAGCCATAAATACCAAGGGATTTGAGCAAAACTTGCAAAGTCCGGTTTTTCGGCCGACTGAAAAAACACCATAAAGGCGAGGACTATTGTACCAATCAAAAAAGAAAAAAGGGCAGCTTGCAGCGGTGAATATAAATATTCACGCAATTGGCTGTTGATCGCTGTTTGAATGGTCATAGCGATACCAACACCCATCGCGAGCGGCAGTAAGTACAATAAATGGCTGCTTATTTTCATCTTCTAATCATCTAATTCTTCTTAAATTTATTAGTCTACTGTATTGTGGATGAGATTTCATAAGCGCTCTGATGCAGTCATGTTAAAATGCGCTTACTTCTTTTGTTCCTTTTGAGCATTTTCCTTGGTTGAATTAAATCCTGCAGTTGTTCCGTTATCTTTATACATTCACATGCCGTGGTGTGTGCGCAAATGTCCATACTGTGACTTTAATTCGCATGCAGTGCCGAATGGTGAATTGTCTTTAGACTTAGAACAAGAATATTTACAGGCGTTGGTTGAAGACTTTAAAACGCAAGTCGATTTTGCTCAGGGTCGCCTGATTCATAGTGTATTTATTGGTGGGGGTACACCATCGCTCATTTCATCCAAAGGCTATCAATGGTTATTTGCTCAACTCAAAGCGTTAGTGCCATTTGAAGCGGACTGTGAAATTACCTTGGAAGCCAATCCGGGCACGGTTGAGCACGATCCTTTTGCCGGTTATTTAGATGCAGGGATTAATCGTCTATCTATCGGTGTGCAAAGTTTTAATACCGACCAGCTGAAAAAGCTGGGGCGGATTCATTCGAATGATGATGCGATTTCTGCCATTCAGCATGCGCGAGAAGCAGGCTTTGAACGAGTGAATGTTGATTTAATGCATGGCCTTCCTGAGCAAAGTCTAGAACAAGCACTGTTGGATTTAAAACTTGCTGTTGAAAATGGCGCAACGCATGTGTCGTGGTATCAGTTGACCATTGAACCCAATACAGTTTTTTTCCGCACAAAACCGATTTTACCTGTCGATGATGTGCTTGAAGATATTCAAGAACAGGGCGAAGCCTATTTAACAGCGCAAGGCTTTATCAATTATGAAGTATCGGCATGGCGTAAAGAAAAGCCGTCGGCACATAATTTAAATTATTGGCAGTTTGGCGATTATTTGGCGATTGGCGCAGGCGCACATGGCAAAGTGACCATGCCAGACGGGGTGTATCGTTTCCAAAAAACCCGATTGCCGAAAGACTATTTAGCCAAAGTACCTGCTGAACATCTTCAGTTTAAGCGCATCGAAGCAGCCGACATGCCTTTTGAATTTATGATGAATGCGCTGCGGTTAAATCATGGGGTGGAAGCCAAGCTATATAGCGAGCGTACAGGGGAAAGTTTAGAGCCGATTGCTGAGTTATTGGTTTCCTTGCAAAAACGTAAATTGATGGTCAATGATCCAACACGTTTGTCTTGTACCGAGCAGGGGCATATCTTTTTAAACTCAGTATTGGAAGAATTCCTGTAATGAAAGCTATGTCAAACTTGTTTTAAAATTTGAGCGACAAGTAATTTTTCATATTTCGAATGTAATTTGCAGAATGTGTATGAAATTATTCAGTTGATAATTGAATTTACATGGCATAAAGGAACTTCAGAAAATGAAATATATTTTAACTGCGACGTTATTAACTATAGCTTTGGTGGGTTGCACCGATAAAAAAGCACCATCAGAACAAAATGTTGCAACAGAGGCAACGGCCACAACTGCACAAACAAACGATGTTGCAGTAGCTCAAGATGAGCAAGTGATTCACTTTACAGGGCCACAAGATCTAAGCCTTGAGTTAAAAACCAAAGATAATTTTGAAACCGCACAATTGACTGATAATTCTGATCGTGTGTATGAATTGAAACGAGGAGTTTCAGGAAGTGGTGTACGACTTGCCAACGACCAAGGTGTTTCAATTCACTTTAAGAACTTTAATGGTGTGAATGAAGGCACAGTTGAGTTGGTAAAAGATAAACCCATAGAGATTAAAGAATTTATTGCTGATAAAGCAAAGTAAATATTAAAAAAAGACCGCATGAGCGGTCTTTTTTTAATTTAGCTTAACGATGTTTCGGTGGCATAGGCGGTAACTTATGATGCGGAACAGGCTTAGGTTGACTAGCTTTAAAAGCTACTGCTTTATGATTTTGTTTGGCAAATTTTGCATGAGCTTGTTGATGCTCTTTTTTCACCATGTGGGGCCCAGCAGATTTGTGATGTATTGCTTTAGGCGGTACAGGTTTTTTATCAAAGTGTGGAGCAGGTGGTGGATTTTTATGATCGAATGCAGGCGCTGCCATTGCAGATAGTGTCGCAGTTGTTGCAATTAGACCAATCATTAATGAAGACATCAATTTTTTCATGGTTACGCTCTTTATGAATCAATGAAGTCATCATAGGGGGAGGCTATGGAGAAGATATGAAGTTGTATGAGATACAAATATAAAGCTAAAATCATCGAGTGAACTTCACTTTAAGTATTTAATATTTATTAAATAAAATTATTTTTTGGCGATAAAGTACTCTATTTTTGTTGAGAAATACAACAATATTTCTCCATATAAAGTTCATCGTTATACATTGTTATTACCTCATGAAGAAATTAAGAATACTACTCGTAATTCTTATAGATCAAAATTAAAAGAGAAGACAAAAAAGACCGCCGAAGCGGTCTTTTTATAGAGTCATTTAACTCGGTTTAAAGCTTAGTAGTCAAAGCTAAAGTGTTCAGGTGCCAAAGAAGTCATGGTCTTCGATGGGTTGACCATTGCTTCAGCGTGACCTTGTGAGCGTGGTAATAGACGTTCAAAGTAGAAGTCTGCCACTTTGATTTTTGCTTTATAGAACTCAGGAACTTCTGCACCATTGCCTTCTGCTAATTTTTCAGAAGCTACGGCAGCTTGTTGTGCCCAGAAATAAGCCATCATCACGTAGCCAGAGAACATCAAGAAATCTACAGATGCAGAAGATACGATGTCACGGTCTTTACGTGCAGCAAGCATGATACGAACAGTTAATGCATTCCACTGTGCGCAAAGCTTCGTTAAGTCCCACGCAAAACGACGCATGTATTTGTTACGTGCATGTTGACCACAGAACTTCAAGATTTCTGCTGTGTAGTCACGAATCACTTTACCTTTAGAGGTCAACAGAACTTTACGACCAATCAAGTCTAGTGCTTGAACACCGGTTGTGCCTTCGTAGAGAGTAGAGATACGTGAGTCACGAACGATTTGTTCCATGCCCCATTCTTTAATATAACCATGACCACCGTATACTTGCATACCATGGTTTGCAGCTTCATAACCCATTTCGGTTAAGAAACCTTTGAGAATCGGTGTGTAGAAGCCTAAGTGGTCATCATGTGCTTCAAACGCTGCTGTATCACCGCGGGTTAAAGCATCAGTCATTTTGTCCGCAATTTGAGCTGCATAGTAAATCATTGAACGGCCGCCTTCAGCGATCGCTTTTTGAGTTAAAAGCATACGACGTACGTCTGCATGGTGAATAATCGCATCGGCTACTTTTTCAGGATCTTTTTTACCTGAAAGTGCACGCATAGACATACGTTCTTTCGCGTATGGAAGTGCGCCTTGGAATGCCAATTCAGCATGTGCAATACCTTGAATTGCTGTACCAATACGTGCAGTGTTCATGAAGGTGAACATTGCATGTAGGCCTTTGTGTTTTTCACCGATCAAGTAACCAATGGCATTGTCAAAATTCAGTACGGCTGTTGCTGAAGCACGGATCCCCATTTTGTGTTCAATCGAACCACACGTTACAGGATTGCGTTCGCCCACTGAACCGTCTGCTTTCACAAGGAATTTTGGAACGATGAACAATGAAATGCCTTTGGTGCCTGCAGGAGCATCTGGAAGACGAGCAAGTACGATATGCACGATGTTATCTGTTAAATCATGCTCACCCGCAGAGATGAAGATTTTTGTACCAGAAATTGAATAGCTACCGTCAGCTTGAGGTTCCGCTTTGGTTTTAACCTGACCTAAGTCGGTACCGCATTGAGGTTCAGTTAAGCACATGGTGCCTGACCAAGTTCCAGCAACAAGGTTCGGTAAATATTGGTTTTTTTGTTCTTCTGAACCAAATTGAAGAATGGTGTTGATACAACCTACGCTGAGACCTGGATACATTTGGAATGACCAGTTCGCTGTACCCATCATTTCAGATTTGATGAGATTCAACGACTGTGGCAAGTTTTGACCGCCAAATTCTTCAGGGAAAGACAGACCTTGCCAGCCACCCTGTACAAATTGGTCATAGGCTTCTTTAAACCCTTTTGGTGTTTTCACATCACCATTTTCAAAATGACAGCCTTCTTCATCACCCGTTTGGTTTAAAGGTGAAAGGATGTTTTCACAAAAATCCGCTGCACCTTCTAAAATCATGTCGACAGTATCTGCATCAGCAGCTTCACCATTAGACAAAGTTTTGTAGTGTGCTGGGTAATCGAGCACTTCATTCATTAAGAAACGAATATCGTGTAAAGGCGCTTTATATGCAGGCATAGTCTTAATCCTAATATCTAAATTTTTTTGGATTATCTGTATTGATGCTTTGATTATTCATAATTTCATCAAAAAAACATTGATGAATACGCCCTTAAAAAATGTCAGAAAGGCGAATTGTAATATTTAACCAACATGTGAAAAGTAAACTTCTGATAGACTGGATGTTGATCTTTTGATCATTTTTTTCTTTTAATAAATCATAAAGAACTTAGGTCTTTCGTACAATTATGCGATTAAAATATATAACACTTTGTTTACTGGGTTTGAGTATTACTGGGTGTGCTCAACATGTCATAAAAACCAATTCAACGGATCAGTCTCTCGGGCAACAAGCCACTCAAGGCTTAAACGCAATGTTTGAAAATGCCAGTTATGACATGAAAGGGCAATTTTCAATTCAGACAGATATTCAGTTCGATGAAAAAAAGCCTGAAACCAAGTCAAAACCTGCGATAAGCACACAGCCAGAGCTGGATCCTAAACTTAAAAAACAACTGGATCAGTTGATTAAAACCCAAAATATTCCATTTAGCCAAAAAGAAAAGAAACAGCTCTATCAAGCCATTGCCAATGAATCAATCCCACCATCAGCGCGCTATAGCGAAGAAGAGGATGGCGTTTCTCCGCAATCTAAAATTGCTCAATCACTGCTGAATGTGTTGAATGATTTACAGTTTAGCTATAGCGGTTCAGTACATTTTAGAGAAAAACTTGCTGCCTTAACCTTGCAATTGAGTTATCAAAAACCGACCTTGCAGGTCAATGCACAGTTGCCGATGATCATTGATTTTAATCAACATAAATTTTATACAAACTACTTTGCGTTCATGCCGTTTATGGTAAATCGTGAAAGCCAAAGCAGCTTGGCTTATGTGGATTTTTCAAAACATAAAGATACGATTGCTCAGTACGATTTGAAAAAATTTGCTGACTATTTAAAACAAATGAATGCTTTGCCTTATGTCTTGGCAGAGCCGAATCAAGTGCAAAATATTGCTTTAACACGTGATGAAAAAAATGCAGGGCTGACTAAAAAAATCCGCTATGTGGGTGATCTCGATGCGCTATACACCCAGCTTGAACTTTTCGATTTTGTGAATGCCAACTATTACACCACGCAAATCAAAGGTCAGCGTAATAGTGACGCCGAGCAAGATGAATCTGTGGACGCTGCTGTGCCTCACAGTGCTTCCGAAGAGGCGATGGCTGCGGCTGAAGCGGCGGGAGGGACTGCAGTAGCGGCAGCAGTTGAGGATGAAGACTTTGATGCGGCTTATGCATCTGTAGAACGTGTGAATGAGCTGCTCAATGCGAAAATGCATGGCCTGATGTATCACCAACACGAAACGGAAGACGAACAAACGTCTTCTGCCGCTGAATCTGCTGAAGAGGCGATTGATACTGCAAGTGCATATGCGGAGGCAACCGCGGGTGATGACGAAGAAGCCTATAGTTCGGATACTGAAGTAACCGAAGTTTATGCGGCTTCCGAAGAAGATGATGAAACAGCGAACTTATCTGAGGAAGTCTGTCAGGCCTTGATGAACACCAAACAGGTGCCGATTGGTAAAGTCACACTGTGTCAGGATTATCAAGATGTTCGGGTGATACCGCTGCAAGAAGATTCTGTACCATCGGCCTCTGCTGCGGACGCATCCAATACAGATTCTGAGATTGCGGACGCTGTTGAGCAGTTAAAGCCGGTATTCCAGCAATATCAAAGTGAACAACTTATCGATGTAAAACAATTTCAGCAATTATGGCAAAAGCATCAAGCTGAAATTGCGCAGGTGCTGAATGCACAGGATAAATCATCTTCGAATGTTGTGATGGATGTAGGCTTAGATCACAAAGGCCGCGTCCAAGTAATGGACTATCAATTGGCCTTTAATGAGCCACGTTTAGGTCAATTAAAGCTGAAAAGTAGCAACCAAATCTTGAATTATGGCAATGCGACTAAAATTGATCGTCAAGCTATGAAACAGGCAAAATCCATTGAGGAAGTCAGTAAAGATTCACTCTTTGAAAATATGTTGAAAGGTCTGCTTGCACCAATCACGGGAAATGATCCTCTGCTTGTTGAAGCAGAAACTGCATCGGTCGATGATGTCCGTGCTGCAAATGAAGAAATCGAACTTCCTGAATATCTCAGTACTGTGGCTTTGCAAAGTTATAAGCGCCATCAATCTGAAGTGAAAGCCTATCAAGCGGCATTTGTCGTGGCATTTGCTAACTATCGTGCTCAGTATGTGCGTTATTACTCGGCCAATGATTTGAATGAAATTGCGGAAGTCTATGCGTATCGATTTGTTGATGGCTTAAAAGAGCCAACAGGCAATGCGCTGAAACGTTTAAATCAATTACGTGATAAGCATGCTTTGCATCGCTATCAAGACTTTGATGACTTAGGTTCTTCAGTCAATCATTATGTGCAGTCGGGGATTGGTGAGTACAAAGCTCAGGTTGAATGGAAGCAGTTGCAAAAAACCTATAAGACTGATCAGGCGATTTTTGCACATTTATATCAACAAAACTTTTTAGCTAGCTATGAACTGGAAGGAACTGAAAAAGCGCATTTGGTGAAAGCATCAAAAATCTATGCACAAGCCTTTGCTGATGATATCAAAGGAAAATTATCAGAAGCGTCATTGCAAGGCCTAGCAGCAGAACACGAAGAGTTGTTCAGCCAATCGGCTTATTATGAGACTTATAAGGCGATACAAAAACACAAGAACTAAGTTGGATCAAAAAAAGAACCTCAATTGAGGTTCTTTTTTTAGGTGTTTAGCCTGCTCAGAAAGTGAATTGAGCAAATCATTTTGAATTATAGAAAGTCTTTTAGATCAGGTTTAATGCCATTCCAAATGGAAAAAGATTCGATTGCTTGACCAACCAACATGCCAAAACCTTCTGAGGTTGGAACATGGCGTGCTTTGGCTTGATCCAAAAATATCGATGGTTTGCCATAGGCCATTTCATAGGCGTGGGTGAATTGTAAAGCTTCAGGTAAAATTAGCGGATCACCCGTTAAGCTGGCCGATGTGGCATTAATCACCAGATCAAATTGACCTGCTAATTCGGTGAGGGCAATGGCTGCAAGTTCGGCATTCGGTACGGCAGTTTTTAAGTCAGCGACCAATTGTTCAGCACGCGCTAAAGTACGGTTGGCAATCACGATTTTTTTGGCCCCAGCTTGTACCAGTGGATAAATCACGCCACGTGTCGCACCACCTGCACCAATAATTAAAATATCGCTCTGTTCTAAATTCCAATCTAAGGCACGGATGGCATCGACCAGGCCTTGTCCATCGGTATTATCGCCATGGAGTGTGCCATCTTGCATCCATAATGTATTGACCGCACCTGCAATTTTGGCACGTTCAGTAAGGACGGCACATTGTGCATAGGCTTGTTCTTTAAATGGAACAGTGACATTCATACCGATGCCACCTTCGGCAAAGAAGGATTCGACACTGTGCTGAAAACCATCGAGTGGCGCAAGTCGTTTGCTGTACTGAATGTCGAGGCCTGTTTTTTCAGCGAAGGCATGATGAAGTTCAGGTGAGCGTGATTGTTCAATCGGGTTGCCAATCACGGCAAATTGTTTGCTCATTGCACAGCGTCCATGTAGATGTGAAAGAGCAGACAATATACGCCAAAACCGAAGATGGCTAAAGTTCGGGCAGTCTTAAAATCGTGAAATAAAGGAGGAAAATTAAGGATTACAAATATCTAAGACGCTTTGAATCAAGATGCTGGCAGCACTGATGACTAAACCAATCAAGGCAACCACCATGAAGCCAATAGCCAAATTGTCATTCAAAGACGTTTCGGAAAAAATATTAGTACTGATAGCGCTGATCAGCACAACAGCAAAGCTCCAAAACACCAAGGCAGTAAGACTGACTGCTTTTTTATTGAGTGTTTGATGTGTCATATGCGTTGTACTCCGTACAAGAAAGTTACAGCCATGAGTTTATTGACACATTGTGCAATGACATAGCGTAAAGCTGTTTAAAAGATGTGTCATTGTTGAGCAATATGATTACAAAGTAAATGCTTAAAAAATTTATTTATGCATCAAGATATTACCTAGAAATATAAATACTTTAATTAAAAGGCAATGAAAAGCCCCTGATGGACAGAGGCAAATACATGTCTATCTATTTTATTTCAATATATTAAGCCAATCATGCGGTTTTAAATAAAAGTCGGTGAGCTTTTTCTCTGGAGAATTTTCTTCCCATTCAGGACGATATGACCAGCCCGCCAAAGGTGGCATACTTACTAAAATGGATTCAATACGCCCACCAGTTTGTAAACCAAATAAGGTGCCACGGTCATACACTAGGTTATATTCAACGTAACGACCACGACGGTAAAGTTGGAAGTCTCGTTGTGCTTCGGTATAGGCTTTGTCTTGGTTTCTTTGGAAGATTGGTAAAATCGCCTCTAAATAACCATTACCCACGGCCTGCATATATTTGAAACAGGTTTCAAAGTCCCATTGGTTGAGATCATCAAAGAATAAACCGCCCACACCACGTTGTTCATCACGGTGTTTTAGATAGAAATAGTCATCACACCATTTTTTATGTTCATCATAGAGTGTATCGCTAAATGGGGCACAAAGATCATGGGCAGTTTGATGCCAAGACAAGACATCTTCATCATTTGGATAAAATGGAGTGAGGTCAAAACCACCGCCAAACCACCAAATCGGATCTTGGCCTTCTTTTTCCGCGACAAATAAACGCACATTGGCATGTGAGGTTGGGACGTTGGGGTTTTTCGGGTGAATTACCAATGACACGCCCATGGCTTGCGCTTTTGCACCCGCAATAGCGGGATGGCGTTCAGTCGCAGAGGCCGGTAATTTTGAAATGTTAATGTGCGAGAACATCACGCCGCCTTTTTCAATCACCGTTCCATTTTGAAGAACACGTGAGCGACCACCACCACCTTCAGGGCGTTCCCAGTCATCGATCGCAAATTCGGCACTTCCGCCACCAGCACGTTCTTGCTGTTCCAATGCGGCACAAATCTGTGCCTGTAAATCGCGAAGGAATTCATCTACACGTTGTATATCGGCTGAAGTTGGATTCTGCATGGTGACCTTTATTAAAATAATTTAAAGATAAGTGTCATCAAAGCATAAATTAGGTGAAAACTTAAGGCATTTTTCCCGATACTCAGCATCGGATCTTTGCTTTAAATCTAGATATCTAGTGATTAAACCAAAAGATCATGCAAAGTTAGCAGCAATTGCTCAGACTGAAATTGGGACTATTCCGACAAATTTGCTAGGTTGAATTCACATCTGAAGCTCAGCACAATAATCATCAGGTAGATTTAAATTGAATCTCATTGATTGAAATGGTGCATCGATGTCTCAGCAGGCGAGTTCTTTAATTCAAAAATACAATGTACCGGGTCCACGCTATACCAGTTATCCAACCGTGCCGTATTGGGAGGAAGCTGAATTTTCATTGCAACAGTGGAAACAGGGATTGAAGCGTTCATTTGATGAGACTAATCACAGCGAAGGCATCAGTCTGTACATCCATCTACCATTTTGTGAAAGCTTATGTACGTTTTGTGGTTGCCATAAAAAAGTCACAAAAAAACATGAGATGGAGCTGCCTTATATTCAGTCGGTGCTGAAAGAATGGGACTTATATTGTCAGCTCTTGGTCGATCGACCGATGATTAAAGAAATTCATTTGGGCGGGGGAACGCCTACTTTCTTTTCTCCTGAGCATCTCACCCAGTTGATTCAAGGCATTCTAGTGCATGCTGATATTGCCGATACACATGAATTTAGCTTTGAAGGGCATCCGAACAATACCACACGTGAGCATTTACAAGCTTTGTATGATGTTGGTTTTCGACGCGTAAGTTATGGAGTGCAGGATTATAATGAGAAGGTGCAAAAAGCCATCCACCGTATTCAGCCCTTTGCGCATGTTGAACAAGTGACACAGTGGGCACGTGATATTGGCTATACCTCTATTTCGCATGACTTGGTTTTTGGTTTGCCATTTCAGGATTTAAACGACGTGTTGCATACCATTGAACAGACCAATCGTTTGATGCCAGATCGCCTAGCCTTTTATAGCTATGCACATGTGCCGTGGATTAAGGGAAATGGTCAGCGTGGGTTTAAAGATGCCGATGTCCCGAAAGATGATTTAAAGCGTCAATACTATGAAGAAGGTAAAAAACAGCTACTGGCGCAAGGCTATCATGAAATTGGAATGGATCATTTTGCATTAACCCAAGATCCAATGTATCAAGCTTTTCAGCAGGGCAGTTTGCACCGAAATTTTATGGGCTATACCGCATCGAAAACCCAAGTAATGATTGGACTCGGCTTATCCTCGATCAGTGATAGTTGGTACAGCTTTGCACAAAATGAAAAGAAAATTGAAGACTATTATGCACGTTTAGAAGCAAATGAAATTCCAGTCTATCGGGGGCATGTGCTGACAGATGAGGACTTAATCATTCGTAAACATATTCTCAATTTGATGTGTACCTTCCAAACCTCTTGGGCAGGTCCAGAAATGCAATTTCCTGAGCTTGATGACGTATTAGCGCAATTGGCTGAAATGCAAGAAGATGGCTTGCTCGAGATTTTTGATCAGCACATTCAGGTGAGTGATGCAGGCAAGCCTTTTGTCCGTAATATCTGCATGGCTTTTGATTTACGATTAAAACGACGTGTCCCTGAAAATCGTATTTTTTCGATGACGATTTGAATCTCCCTTAACCCCTCTTTAATAAAGAGGGGGAAGCCTCCCTTTTGTAAAGGGAGGTTTGGAGGGATTAATTTATGGAGAATTTAAAGGATTTTTAAAAATCGTCCTTTTGATACATATGCGACATACGATCATGTTTGGTTTTTAAATATTGTTCGTTAAAGGGATTTAAACCCACAGTCAGCGGAACACGATCAACGACATTCACGCCTTGCTCTTGGAGCGCTTCAATTTTTAATGGGTTATTGGTAATGAGACGCACAGCCGTAATGTTGAGATGATTCAACATGATAGGGCACATATCATAACGACGTGCATCGGCAGGAAGATCCAATAATAAATTGGCATCCACTGTGTCATGGCCTTGGTCTTGTAGGGCGTAAGCACGAATTTTATTGGTTAAACCAATACCGCGACCTTCTTGACGTAAATATAAAATCACCCCTTGACCCGCTTCATTAATTAATTTTTGGGTGGCTTGAAGTTGTGGGCCGCAGTCACATTTGAGTGAAGCGAAGGCATCACCGGTCAGGCATTCGGAGTGGATACGTACTAAAACAGGTTCAGTGGGAGCTTGTTCTAGTCCTTTAGAGAGTGCGACATGTTCTTCACCGGTTTCAGGATCCTGAAAAACCGTAATATTGAATTCACCAAAAGCGGTCGGTAATCTTGACGTTGCGACAAATTCTATAGGCACTGCTTAACCCGTTTATTCGATTATAAATTGGCTAAAGTATAGCGTAATGCTTGGACATTGGTAGAATTGCAACGACGAATTTATGCAGAACATTTTCTTTTTTGTATAAAGCGAACGATAATAGTTGATAAATAGGAAGATTATTCAGGATAATCTGACTCATTCAAAATCTCCCCAACGAGATCATTGCTAAAAATTACATCGCTACAAGTTTGGCTGATTGTAAGGTGATACAATTCGACGATATGATCGAGTTACCCATTTAGACCGAGCTTAGGAATTTGCCAGGCTTTAGAAGGCTTTGCCACATTATGCTGTATAAAGAAATACCATTTCAACGCCCTGTAACACCGTTGCTGGATACGATTAACCATCCTCAACAACTTCGTTTACTCGAGCGCAGCCAATTAGAGCAAGTGGCGGATGAGTTACGTCAATTTATTTTGTATGCGGCCGGACAAAGTGGTGGGCATTTTGGTGCCAATCTTGGGGTGATCGAATTAACCGTGGCATTGCATTACTGTTTTGATACGCCACGTGATCGTCTGATTTGGGATGTGGGTCATCAAGCCTATCCGCATAAAGCCTTAACTGGTCGTCGTGAACAATTAGTGACGATTCGTGCTAAAGATGGTTTGGCTGCGTTTCCTGCCCGTGAAGAATCTGAATTTGACACCTTTGGCGTAGGCCATTCATCAACGGCGATTTCTGCTGGTCTTGGGATGTCATTGGCACGTCGCTTCAAGCAAGATCCCTGTCATGTGGTTGCAATCGTGGGTGATGGCGCGATGACAGCAGGTATGGCTTTTGAAGCCATGAATGATGCAGTGGCACACAATGCTGACCTCATGGTGGTATTGAACGACAACGATATGTCGATTTCATGCAGTACTGGTGGTTTTGCCAAGCATTTGGCTGCGATTTGGGAAAGTGGTCAATCGGTTAATATTTCTGAAAATGGCGAAGCCTATATTCAACCGCATCCTGAATGGGCGTATAACTCACGCCTACATTGTGCTGCGACCGATGCTGCAGACAACCTATTTAAAGCCATTGGCTTTGACTACTTTGGTCCTTTTGATGGGCACGATGTTGAACAATTGACACATGTGTTTGAAGCCTTAAAAAAACGCAAAGGCCCACGTTTAGTGCATGTCTATACCAAAAAAGGTAAAGGCTTTGCACCTGCCGAAGCAGATCAAATTAAATACCATGCCATCAGTAAACTGAATGCACCTGCTGCTGTGGCAACTGCACCGAAATATTCAGATGTTTTTGGTCAGTGGTTATGTGATGAAGCTGCACAGGATGATCGTTTATTAGCGATTACTCCTGCGATGTGTGAAGGCTCAGGCATGGTGCAATTTGCAAAGCAGTTCCCTGAGCGTTTTTTTGATGTTGCTATTGCAGAACAACATGCGGTGACTTTGGCTGCGGGTATGGCCTGTGAAGGGGTAAAACCCGTTGTTGCAATCTATTCAACCTTCTTACAACGTGGTTATGATCAACTGATTCATGACGTCGCTTTGCAAAATCTCGATGTGACATTTGGTATCGACCGTGCAGGTTTGGTTGGTGAAGATGGCCCAACGCATGCCGGTGCTTATGATTATGCCTTTATACGTACCGTGCCGAACATGGTGATCATGGCACCGAAAGACGAAAATGAATGTCGTCAAATGTTACATACGGCTTATTTGTATAAAGGCCCAGCGGCAGTACGTTACCCACGAGGTAATGGACTAGGTGTCGAGATTAAGCAAGAGATGATCGAGCTTGAAATTGGCCGTGGTGAAGTTCTTGCAAACTTCAATGATCAGCAAGATGCAACAATTTCGATTTTAGCATTTGGTAGCCGTGTTCAGGCAGCGGTTGAGGCGGCTGAAGTATTGGCTGAAAAACTGGATGTTGCAGTTCGTGTGCTAAATATGCGTTTTGTAAAACCATTAGATACACAGTTGATCGATCAAATCGCGGCAAGCACGCAACTATTTGTGACAGTTGAAGAGCATGCAGTGATGGCGGGTGCGGGTAGTGCGGTAAATGAATATTTAGCGCAGGCTAGTATTGTTAAACCGATGCTGAATTTAGGTTTGTCAGATGAATTTATGCATCAGGCGACACATGCTCAAATGCTACAACAAGCTGGACTAGATGCTGAAGGCATTATCACTTCTGTGACACAAAGCTGGATAAAACATAAGTCAACTGTAGTTTGCTGAATTTCTAATTTTTAGAAACATTTTTTCCCTAAAAGCCCTTATATTTGATAAGATACAAGGGCTTTTATGCATTATTCTTTATCAGTATCTTCAAATTTGTAGTGGGTGTTCAATGGAACCTATGGTGGTTATGGCTGCGCGTGCGGCTCAATTAGTTGGTCAAGAGCTTTTAAAAGCGCATCAAAATCGTCATAAACTCGATCTACAAGTCGAAGAAAAAGGAATTGATGGTCCAGTAACGCGTGTAGACCGTTATTTGGAACAATTGACTATCGATACCCTACGTAAAAGCTATAAAAATCACAGTTTCCTAGGCGAAGAGTTTGGTCTTCAAGAAGGTAAAGGTCATGACGCTGATTGGTGTTGGATCATCGACCCACTTGATGGCACATTAAACTTTGTCAATGGTGTTCCACATTTCTGCATCTCTATCGCAGTTCAACATAAAGGTGTAACTCAGCACGGTGTTATTTATGACCCTGTGAAAGATGAGTTGTTCTCTGCAAGCCGTGGTCGCGGTGCGATGATGAACCAACGCCGTATTCGTGTAAATGTAAAAGACAGCTTAGAAAACACTTTCCTTTCAGTGGGTCATGCGTATCGTAAAATTCGTAATGGCGAAGTGGTTTCTTATGCGAAAAACCATTTCAACTCATTGTTAAATGTGACTGAAGCCGGTGCTCAATACCGTCGTTCAGGTTCTGCTGCTCTTGATCTAGCATATGTTGCTGCAGGTCGTTTCGATGGTTATTTCGAACTTGGTTTGAAACCATGGGACATCGCTGCGGGTGAACTTATTGTAAAAGAAGCGGGTGGTACTGTGGTTGATGCTCGTGGTGGTAACGACTCAATGGACAATGGTCAAGTACTTGCATGTTCTATGAAAATGCTTAAACCACTTATGCAAGCTGTTGTTCCAGCTTGGGGTGAAGCTGCTAAATAATAGAACGCTTAGTTCGAGTTTATTGACAGAATAATGAAATAAAGCCCTCTTTATGAGGGCTTTATTTTGTCTAATTGGTCAAAAATAAAGGCTTAAACACCTACAAGTTAAAGCTACTTACAAAAAACATTCTGAAGTTGACTAAAACAGGTGACATTTAAAAACTTTCTGCTATAATCGCCGCACGCACTAAATTTCGTTCATTACCTGAACATTCTCTTCTATCATTGTGTATGCGCGTTCCGGTCCAAAGAGAGGACGATATTTCGCGCCCCACCCAATCGCTAAGCGATTCCTTCAGGTTGCGGCTGTAATCATGTGTGCGTTATACACATCGTCGTTCTCGGATCGCCGCTGATTCTATATTTTCAGCGTCTTTTGCTGTGCCGCTTTTTGCCGATGTCCATCTGAATTTATATTTTTAATGGAGCACCCATTTTTGGGGTGAAATACTCTATGAGCAAAACTTTTGCTGATTTTCCTTTACATGAGTCGTTACAACTAGCATTACAAGGTCTAGGTTTTACTACTCCGACTCCAGTGCAAGAACAATCAATTCCAGCTGCATTAGAAGGTAAAGACCTTCTTGTATCAAGCCAAACTGGTTCTGGTAAAACTGCTGCATTCTTACTCCCAACTGTGAATGCTTTGGCTGGTCAAGACACTTTGATGTCTTTCAAAGAGCGCATGAAAGCGGTAACTGCACCGTCTATTCTTGTACTTTGCCCTACACGTGAATTGGCTCAACAGGTGAGCCAAGACGCAATTGCTTTAGTACGTCATATGAAAGGTGTTCGTATTGCTGCAATTATGGGTGGTATGCCTTTCGGTAAACAAATTCAACAGCTTAAAGGTGCACAAGTTGTCGTAGCGACTCCAGGTCGTTTACTTGACTTGGTTAACCGTCGTCAAATTAAACTAGACAACGTTGATGCGTTAATCGTTGACGAAGCTGACCGTATGCTTGACTTAGGTTTCTCTGAAGACCTAGAAGCGATCAGCGACTTGGCTGCTAACCGTAAACAAACATTAATGTTCTCTGCAACATTTGCGCCGCGTATCATTACACTTGCAGAACGCATGATGAATGATCCACAGCGTATTGCGATTGAAACTGGTCACTCTACAAATACTGACATTACTCAGACTCTTCACTGGACTGACGGTTTCGAACACAAGAAAAAACTTTTGACTCACTGGTTATCTGATGAGTCTGTAGATCAAGCAGTTGTATTCGCATCTACCCAAGAAGATACAGATATGTTGGCTGAAGAACTTGCAGAAGCAGGTCACTCAGTTGTCGCTCTTCACGGTGCAATGCCACAAACTGTACGTAACCGTCGTTTACGTAGCATTCGTGAAGGTCGTGCAAAAATCTTAGTTGCGACTGACGTTGCTGCACGTGGTCTAGACGTACCAACTATTTCTCACGTAATTAACTTCGGTCTTCCAATGAAGAACGAAGACTATGTACACCGTATTGGTCGTACAGGTCGTGCGGGCCGTACTGGTAACGCGATTACTTTAGCGACTTACCGTGAACGCGGTAAAATTCGTGCTTTAGAAGACTTCTTAGATGCACGTTTAAATGTATCTGAAATTGAAGGTCTTGAGCCATCTCCACCTCCTGCACGTGGTAGCCGTGATGGCGGTCGTGGTCGTCGTGATGGCGGTCGCGGTGGTCGTGGTGGTTTCGGTGGCGGTCGTCGTTTTGAAGGTGAATCAAACTTCAAACGTCGTGAAGGCAACCGTGATGGCGAACGTCGTTCATTCGGTGGCGAAGATCGTCCACGTCGCGAATATAACAACGATCGTCCACGTCGTGAAGGTGGTTTCGAAGATCGTCCACGTCGCGAATTTAACAATGATCGTCCACGTCGTGAAGGCGGTTTCGAAGATCGTCCACGTCGCGAATTTAACAACGATCGTCCACGTCGTGAAGGCGGTTTTGAAGATCGTCCACGTCGCGAATTTAACAGCGATCGTCCACGTCGTGAAGGTGGTTTTGACCGTCGTTCTAACGATGACAACCGTGGTAACCGTGTAGACTACAAACCAGCTCGTGAAGGTTATGGCGATCGTCCAAAACGTTCATTTGGTGAAGATCGTCCACGTCGTGAATTCAACGGTGACCGTCCTCAACGTTCATTTGGTGAAGATCGTCCAAAACGTTTCGGCGATGACCGTCCAAAACGTTTCGGTGATGATAAACCACGTGGCGAACGCACTTTCGGTGAAGACCGTCCACGTCGTAAATTCAATGACTAATTGAATTTCGAAAGAAATATCGAAAAAACCGGTGGAAACACCGGTTTTTTTTATGGATTTAAATTAGCTTTTTAATCAGAAAAATGTATACTTGATCAAACTTTATGTGTTTAATGATAATTAATATGAACGGAAACGCGTTGGCAAATATGCGTACAGTGATGATCGAGGTACTTATGCCGTATATCGGTTTGACACTCTTATTGTGTAATATCGTTTACTATATATACAATTATTTTAACTAAATTCTTCTATTGGGTTGAAAACACCCTCTATAAAATCGCATTAATAATAAAAAACAATTTACCTGATGGAATGCAGGGATATGCGCTCATGCAATGGTAACATTTTAAACTTCAATCCTTTATAGTATGCATGCTGAAAAAAATGCAGGAAAATCCTCAGCTATGAATAATCAAACGTCTTCTCAGACTCAGGCACTGATCGAAGTGAAAAACCTGAGTTTTAAGCGAGGAGAGCGCGTCATTTATGACAATGTCAGTTTAAAAATTCGTCGTGGTCAGATCACTGCAATTATGGGTCCATCTGGTACAGGTAAAACGACTTTACTCCGTTTAATTGGTGGTCAATTGACTCCCGATAATGGCGAGGTGTTGCTTGATGGGCAAAACATTGCACAAATGTCACGTCAGGAGCTCTTCACTGCGCGTGCACGTATGGGGATGTTGTTTCAGAGCGGCGCATTATTTACGGATATGTCGGTATACGAAAACGTAGCCTTTCCAATTCGTGCGCATACCAAGTTGCCAGAGCATTTGATTGCTGAAATTGTGGCGTTGAAATTAGAGTCTGTTGGTTTACGTGGTGCAGAACAAATGATGCCCTCTGAACTTTCAGGTGGTATGAATCGTCGTGTGGCTTTGGCTCGTGCAATTGCACTGGATCCTGAGTTAATCATGTATGACGAACCCTTTGCAGGGCAAGACCCGATTGTGATGGGGGTTTTAACTCGCTTGATTCGTTCGCTACGTGAAGCTTTAGATTTAACCACGATTATTGTCTCGCATGACGTGGCTGAAACATTATCAATTGCAGATTACATCTATGTGGTGGCTGAAGGGAAAGTGCAGGGCGAGGGAACACCTGAGCAGTTAAAAGCACATGCCTCGCCGTTTGTGAAGCAGTTCTTGACGGGTTCGGTAGAAGGTCCGGTCGATTATCAATTCAGTCATCAGCCCTATTTAAATCATGAGGTTCGTTCATGAATGCTATTGCCGCATTAGGTAGACGCGTCATTGAACGTGTTCGAGGAATCGGCGTAGCAACCATTATGTTGCTGCAGATTCTTTTTTCCATGCCGACTTTACTTGGCGTGAAATTGTTTATTTATCAGATGTACCGTGTTGGTGTGCTTTCATTACTGATTATTGTGGTATCTGGCTTATTTATTGGCTCGGTACTGGGTTTGCAGATGTATAGCATTCTGTCGACTTTCGGTAGTGAAGCGATGCTCGGCACCGCCGTTGCACTGACGTTACTGCGTGAACTTGCACCTGTGGTTGCGGCTTTACTCTTTGCAGGTCGTGCAGGCTCTGCTTTGACGGCTGAAATTGGTTTGATGAAAGCCACTGAGCAGTTGTCGAGTATGGAAATGATCGGGGTCGATCCATTAAAACGAGTGATCTCGCCTCGACTTTGGGCCGGTATTTTTAGCTTACCAATGTTGTCGGTGATTTTCGCTGCGGTCGGCATCATGGGCGGTAAATTGGTGGGTGTTGATTTTCTGGGTGCAGATGAAGGCTCTTATTGGAGTGGCATCGAGAACAGTGTGCAATTCTTTAAAGACGTCTTTAATGGCACCATCATCAAAAGTTTTGTTTTTGCATTAATTTGTACTTGGATTGCGGTCTATCAGGGTTATGCCTGTGTCCCAACTTCAGAAGGTATTGCAACGTCGACCACACGTACTGTCGTGTATTCTTCGTTGTGTGTTTTAGGTTCAGATTTCGTGTTGACTGCGGTCATGTTCGGAGGTATTTAATGAAATCACGTACGAGTGAACTGGCCGTCGGTTTTTTTGTCATTCTGTTTGCTATCGCTATTTTCTTCTTGGCGATGCGTGTGAGTGGTTTGGTCGGCAATAACATCGAAGACAGTTATGAATTGACCGCGACATTTGAAAATGTAAACGGGATTAAACCCCGTGCCAAAGTTACCTTAAGCGGTGTTAAAGTTGGTCAAGTGGAATCGTTGAAACTCGATCCTGTGACGCGTTTAGTGACAGCACATCTCATTATGGATGGCTCATTAACTTCTTACAATGCAGAACAATTAAAAGAAGTGCAAAAGAATGCACTCGAAGAACTGCGTTACACATCAGATTATGAAGCAGCAACACCTGCGAAACAAAAAGAAATGGAACAGCAACTGATTGCTAACATGAAATCCATCACCAATATCGATGAAGATGCTTACATTATGGTCGCAACCAATGGTTTATTGGGCGAGAAATATTTGAAAATTGTACCGGGTGGTGGTGTCAACTTCTTAAAACGTGGTGACCAAATTGGTAATACCCAAGGTACGATGGAAATCGAAGATTTGGTGTCTAAATTTGTGACCGGTGGTGCAGGGAACAAATCTGACAACACAGCAGATGCTGAACAAAAAACAGAAGCTGCTGACACAACAACGGCAGAAGAGCCTGCATTTGTTGAATAATTTTTAGGAGAAATTAAGTGAACACATTGTTAAAACAGACGCTTACAGCAAGTATCTTATCAACTATGATGGCAGGTACAGCTTTTGCTGCTCCAAGCGAAGCACCACCTGCATTTGTAAAAAAAGTGGCTGATGGCCTCATTACACGTTTAAAAGCAGACCACGCAAAACTACAAAATAACCCTGCGGTTGTGAAAACGATTGTTCGTCAAAACTTAGACCCGTATATCGATTCACAAGCGTTCACACGTATCGTGATGGGTACTTATGCAACGAATCAATACAGCTCAGCGGCTCAACGTGCGCAGTTTGAACGTAACTTCCGTGCAACACTGATCGAAAACTATGGTTCAGCTTTTGCTAAGTTTAGTAACCAAACATATAGCATGCGTCCTTATAAAGCATCGAACAGTAAGAACCCTGTTGTAACGATTGATTTCCATAACAACGGTGAAAAAATTCCAGTCTCTTTCCAGTTGGCGGATAAAGGTTCACAATGGAAAATCCGTAATATCAACGTTTCGGGTATCGATCTAGGCTTACAATTCCGTAATCAGTTTGCGGCAACTGTAAAACGTAATGGCGGTAACATTGATAAAGCAATTGCGAACTTCAAACCTGATGCTGATGCAGCATTGGACAAGAAAAAATAAGATAGGTGATGTGTGATTAAACTTCATCAACAAGAATTGATGGTTTCAGGCAAAATCGATTACAACAATGCCGAATTGTACTTTCAAGACGGCTTGAAATTGATTCAACAACAGCAAGCTTTTCCCTTAGTGGTCAATCTTGCTGAGCTTGAGCATGGCAGTACTTTGGCTTTAGCTGTTTTGGTCCGTTGGTTACGTCAAACGCCAAAAGCGCAAGGTTTGCAGTTTAAAGCAGTCCCTGAAAAAATGATGAAGATTATTCAAGCCTGTCATCTTGAGCATGACTTGCAATTGATCTAAAAAAAGCACCGTAAGGTGCTTTTTTTTATTTCAGCGGGACAAGAAACTCTCGCAAGTCTACGCAATAGGAACGGATTAAATCCATTTCTTCCAGCGGAAGTACATCAATGGGCCAATAAAGAATGCCACGATTATTAAGCTGACCACGATAAAACTGGTTGTACCATGCGCGAATGGCAGTACATCGGTGTTCATCCCATAGACGCTAGCCACTAACATCGGTGGCGCAAGCATACTTGGTAAAATCGAGAATCGACGAATCGTATCGTTCTGTTCGGTGTTAATGAACCCAGAAGTGGTATCCAGTAAGAATCGAACCTTTTGGAACAAGAAGGCATCATGCTCAACAAGAGAGCGCACGTCTTCACTGAGTTCTCGGATGTCGGCATCATAAATATGACTGCCCAAGGCCCGAGGACGTGACAGGAAGGTGAGAACACGACGTAAATCGATCAGACACAGCTGAGCTTTCCCGAGCATATCTTCTAAATGCGCAAGTCGGGTAATCATGTCATCTAAGTCTAAAATCATCTCACGATGACGGTTATTCAGCACTTCTGTGGAATACTTTTCTAAGTCCTTGTGGATATCTTCCAAGATATCCGCAAGCTCATCGAGTTTGGCTTCTAAAAGACCCAATAAAATCCAAGTTGGATCTTTATAGTCAATTTCATAATCATTGCGACGCGCGCGGGCACGAAAGGCACGGAAAGCCACCAGCTTTTCACCCCGTAAAGTGAATAAGCGTTCTTTATGTAAAATAAAGGCAACTGTTTGTACGGTAGCTAAGGTGCTGGCATTTTCTTCGGGTTCGCCATCGACCTGAAAATTTTTATTTTTCGTTAAAAAATAGGTGCTGATGTGCAAAATACCGTCGTCATCACGGTAGAATCGTGCACTCGACGAAATATCTTCTAATGATTTTAATGTAGGTAAATTTTGATCATAGGCATCCATAATCCATTGCTGTTCTTCCTGGGATGGGGCAATGAGATCGAGCCAGACTAAATCCTGATGTAAATCGAAGTCACCATTGATGGTGACATCTTCTAAGCTACCGCGCTCTGTCGCGTAAAAGGCTTCAAGCATGTTGTCTTTTCCCCTTACGCAGTAAGTTAAAAATGAATGGGTGTATTTTAGACAAGGATTTGCTTAAAAACACTGTTCTAATGATTATTTTATGAAAAAATCTGTTTAAAGTTGATTTTTCCAGCATAGTACTCCTGATCTGATGGTGATTATAAATGAAATCTATCGCAATTTTCTGTGGTTCCGCCCTTGGTAACAATCCTATCTATTTACAGGTTGCTGAAAAAGTCGGTCGTCATTTAGCGACCCAAGGTATTACATTAGTCTATGGTGGTGGCCGTTCAGGTTTGATGGGTGTCGTGGCAGATAGTGCTTTGCGTGCAGGTGGGCAAGTCATTGGGGTGATTCCAAAAGTCTTGGTCGATAAAGAATTGGCACATCCAGATTTAACCGAATTGCATGTGGTAGAAAATATGCAACAACGGAAAACCAAAATGTCTGAACTCTCGGATGGATTTGTAGCGATTCCCGGTGGAGCAGGGACTTTAGAGGAAATTTTTGAGCAGTGGACGTGGGCTCAATTGGGCATTCATTTAAAGCCATGTGCCTTTCTCAATGTAGATGGTTTTTATGACGATTTATTGAATTTTCTAAAAACAACTGCAGAAAAAGGCTTTACCCATCCGCGTTTTATCGAAGGCTTAATTGCAGAAGATAATATTGAAACGATTGTTGAGCAGTTTCAACATTTCACTGCGCCAGAGCCGAAATGGGGCATGGTTGAACGTACAGCCTTTATCGCCGATTTGGAACAAGATAGATGAAAATTATCACTGTTGCCGCAGCCATTATTTTAAATGAACAGCATGAACTTTTAGTGGTTCGTAAAAAACACACGGCATTCTTTATGCAAGTAGGTGGAAAATTAGAACCCAATGAAGCTCCTGAAATCACCATGCTACGTGAAATTCAGGAAGAAATTGGCTGCGCTGCGCAGATTGAGCAATTCATTGGTCGTTTTGAAACGGGTACTGCGAACGAAGTCGATCATCTACTGGTGAGTTATGTCTATCTGGTCCAGTTGCAAGGTGAACCGAAAATTGATGCGGAAATTGCAGCGATGCAATGGGTCAGCTTGGATGATACACAAACAAAACTCGCCCCTTTAACACGTGAGGTGGTGATTCCTTGGGTGAAGCAGCAGACTCGATCTCTTGTTGAAAGCTAAACCGCTTCGCTTGTTCATTTTCTTTAGAGGTTGGTGTTTGAAACTAAGGCTGTGCCGCAGCAATGCATGCGGCATATACCTGCGTGCAATGTAGCTGATGTAACAGCGTACTTAGAGCATGGATTGAACTTCCCGTGGTCACCACATCATCAATGATGAGGACTTTACGGAAACGGCGTTTTTCAGTTGGGTTTATAATAAATTGCTGTTCGATATTTTCTAGGCGTTCTAGCCGACTTAAACCTTTTTGAGCGTGCTGTGCTTGACGAATCACGGGTTGCCAAACAGGGATGCGCAATTGCTTTGCCATCATGTGTGCAACGAGCAGCATTTGGTTGTATCCACGGTCTTTGAGGCGTTCAACTGAAATAGGCATGGGAACAATGGCCTGAACTCGAGCTAAGCGCATGCTTAAAAGGCTCTGTGCCAGTAAATTTTGATAGTGCAATTGTTGCTCATACTTATAGCTTTGGATGATGCGATCTATTGGAAAATCATAGTGAAAGGCACAAGAGATGCTGTGTTCATGGCGATTAACCATTTGTTTAAACCAAGGCAGTTGTTCCCAGCAGTCAGTACAAAGCGAATGATGTTGTTGTCGATCGATACCACAGAGCAGGCAAGGGGAAACGCTCTGCATTCCTTTTCGGATGAAATGTTGGATGGATTGGAGCATATTTTTATTCTAATCATTCTTTTTTGAGTATTTTGCACAGATTGCTGTGAAGTGCAATCACGACACCACAGAAACCTGTTCGACAAGCTTATTCGTTAAAGCCAATCTGTATTTTAGGATGATCGATCTGTCATCCTAATTATACATAGGCATAACGAGGTGCTTCAGGCAGCCATCGTTTTAAAAGGGCTTGAGCCTGTGCAGGATAATCATTTAGGACTTGTTGAGCCACATAGTGTGCCTGATTGAGTAAATGGTCATCTCGCTCCAATTTGGCTACACGAAAGCCCATATCTCCCGTTTGTTTGGTGCCGAGAAGTTCACCGGGGCCGCGAATTTCCAAATCTTTTTCAGCAATAATAAAGCCGTCATTGGTTTCACGCATGATGCGTAAACGCTCTTGCCCATTTTGCGATAAAGGATTTTTATACAGCAAAGCACAGAAACTGGCTTTGGCACCACGCCCTACACGACCACGTAGCTGATGTAATTGTGAAAGCCCTAAGCGTTCTGCATTTTCAATTACCATGATTGAGGCATTTGGGACGTCAACACCGACTTCAATCACTGTGGTTGCAATCAGTAATTGCAATTCATTATTTTTAAATTGCTGCATCACTGCTTGTTTTTCATCGGCCTTCATTTTGCCGTGAACAAGACCAATATTGAGGTCTGGAAAGCGTTCTTTAATTTCATTAAAAGTCGCTTCAGCGGCCTGAGCATCTAAAGTTTCTGATTGTTCAACTAAGGTACAGACCCAATAGGCTTGTTTACCTTCAGCACAATTGCTGGCAATCCGCTGTAGCACTTCTTCACGACGGTCAAGTGGAATAGTGACTGTTTGAATCGGTGTACGACCGGGCGGCAGTTCATCAATGACGGAGGTATCTAAGTCGCCATAAGCCGACATGGCCAAGGTACGAGGAATAGGGGTTGCCGTCATCACAAGTTGATGCGGTGTCATGCCATTGAGACCTTTGTTTCGTAGCGCCAAACGCTGATCGACGCCAAAACGGTGTTGTTCATCAATAATCACTAAACCCAATTTGGCAAATTGTACATTGTCTTGAAATAAAGCATGTGTGCCGACCACTAAATTGGCTGAACCATCTTGAATACATTGTTCTGCCGCAGCTCGAGCCTTACCTTTTTGTTTACCGGAAAGCCAAGACACGGTCAGTCCCATAGGCTCAAACCATTTTTTGAAATTTAGATAATGTTGTTCGGCCAAAATTTCTGTCGGCGCCATCATGGCCACTTGCCAACCTTCCTCAAGAGCATGACAGGCTGCAACGCCTGCAACCAAAGTTTTACCTGCACCTACATCGCCTTGTACGAGTCGAAGCATAGGTTTGTTCTTTTTCAGATCGACCGCAATTTCTTTGGACACGCGTTTTTGTGCGCCGGTCATTTCAAATGGCAGCGTACTTAAAAGTTGTTTGGTGAAGTTCTTGCTTGCAGAGAAAGACGGTGCTTCGATTTGTTGAATATAGGCACGGCGGCTGAGTAAACTGACCTGATGGGCAACCAATTCTTCGAAAATTAAACGTTGCTGTGCAGGATGAGAACCTTGGCTCAGTTGCAACATATTGGCATCGACAGGGGGATGATGAATATAGTCCAAAGCCTGTTTTAGTGCATAGCCATTGGTGAATTTTTCTGGCAGTAATTCAGGTAAGTCATCACTATATAACTGTAGTGCTTGTTTGACGTATTCACGTAGTTTGGGCTGTGTTAAGCCTTCGGTTGCAGGGTAAATCGCAGTGAGTTGGGTTTGTGGTAAAGGCGTGTGTTCAGTAATTACCTGTAGTTCAGGATGATACATTTCTAAGCCACGAGCACCAACACGGACTTCACCAAAAATCCGTAAACGATTGCCCGGTTTTACCCGATCAGTAATGCCTTTGTAGATATGGTAAAAACGTAAAGTAACTTTGCCACAGTCGTCATCCAGTAGGGCGGCCATCGATTTACGCTTACCGGGTGGGAAGTCGATACTTTTGACCGTGCCTTCTAGTAAATAACTTCGACCCACGGTCAATTGGTTCATGGGGATGATCGTGCTACGATCTTCATAGTCGCGTGGCAGATGAAACAAAAGATCATCTGTCGTGAAAATATTTAGTTTTTCAAGTAAAGCAGCGGCGGCATTGCCAACCCCTTGCAATTGATGGACGTAAGCCATGTCCCCTCAACTTCGGTTTATATGATCTAAATGGATCAGTTCTGAGAATAGGTCGTTTGATGCATATTCTATTTATCGGTTATGGTAAAACATCGCAACGTGTTGCTAAACAATTATTTCAGCAAGGTCACCAAATTACCACAGTGAGTCGTAGTGCGAAAGAGGATGATTTTGCAGAACATTTAATCCAAGATGTTCACCAACTGGATTTATCGCAGGTTCAACCGATTGATGCTGTCTATGTTCTTTTGGCTCCTGCACGTCATGCTCAATTCAATGCTGTGGATGCTTATCGATACACTTATGTCGATTCTGTACAGCCGATTGTTCAAGCATTAGCAAGTCATCCAATACAACGTTTAATCGTGGTGTCGTCCACTCGTGTCTATGGTGAACATGCGGGGGAGCGCATTGATGATGACACTGTGCCACAACCGATCGATGAGCAGGGGATGTTGTTACTTGAAATGGAGCATCACTACTCACAAGCATTTCCTACCGAATGCGTGATCGTACGTCCATCTGGGATTTATGGCACATCGACAACACGAATGCAGAAACTGGCAGAAACGACTCATCACTATCCCAATATCCATTGGTCAAATCGAATACATATCGATGATTTGGCAAAATTTCTGTGTCATCTACTTCACGTGGAACATCATGAAAAATCATATATTTGTACTAATAATCAACCTCAACCCTTGCATGAGCGAATCTTGGAATTGCAAAGAGCTATGCATTTACCCGAATTGGTTTTAGAGTGCGAAGCAGAAACAGGGAAAAAGCTTTATGCAACGCGGATGATGGAGAGTGGTTTTAAGTTGGCGCACGATTGATTGTGATGTGTAGTGTAAAATTGGTGTGACGTATAAATTTCAGTGCAGCTTGGTGAGTATTAAAAAAAATTCTATAAATGAATAAGATAGGTCTTTTACAACATGGATTGTTCAAATTTTCGAATGGATCTCAAAGGCTAAAAATTAAATAATGACAAAATCATTTGCTGAACTTACTCAGAATCTACCCCATAGACCGATTTTGGAAAAAGCTTTGAGTTATTTTGAGAATTTACCAAAGATCGCGATTGATTGTGGTTGTGGTGCAGGAAATGAATCATCATTTCTACTCCGTCATCATTTTAAAGTATATGCATTTGATCCGTCTGTTGACGCTAAAAATATCTGTCTAATTAAATTTAAAGACAATAAGAATTTTTTATTTTCTAATCAGGCCTTTGAAGACTATAGCTTTCCTGAAGCTAGTTTAATTATTGCTTTATTCAGTTTATTTTTTGTTCAACGGATTCGCTTGAAAGTGTTTTAAAGAAAATGCAGGAATCCTTAAGTGAGCAAGGCATCTTACTCATACAACTGTTAGGGAAAGATGATGATTGGGTAAATAATTTTTCTGAAAAATTTATAGGTTTTAACAGGAAGAGCTTAAACAATTGTTTGATGCGGACTTTGATATTATTTATATCGATGAATTTAAAGGCAATAAACCGCTAGCCAATGGAAATCCAAAATTTTGGAATGTACATACCTTAATTTTAAAAAAGAAAATATTAAATACTTTTGTATAGTCCAAAAAATAGAGACAAGCTTTTTACAACTTGTCCCTAATTTTGCTCAAATTCTTTTGCTTTTATAGTGAAAAAAATCAGAACCGTTTATTTTTTCTTACGTTTCAAGCGCTTTTTAGCTTGTTCCGCAGCAACTTTATCAAGTGCTTCTTTTAACTCTTCATCACTAAAGGTCGTAATGTGCTGCAACATTTGCAGGGTCACATCATCCAAAACGAGGTTGGCATATTGCGCAACATTTTGGAAATTTTCATCAAACACAATGGCGTTGTTTTCATTGGTGCTGATATAACCTTGTTGTGTTAAGACTTTAATAAAGCTTTGGAATAAGGCCTTATCAAAGAACTCAGGCGAGTTAAATTCATACAACACAGATAGACGTTGACCAACCAAGTGACTGAGTTCTTCAACCTGACGCGTCGAGATATTGCCTGAACCACGTTGTGTGATTAAAGCCAAAGTCATGTAGTAACGCTCAAGACTTTGCATCACAGGTGCAGCTAAGACCACTAACTGATTGTGCTGCTCTGAGTTAGGCGCAGGGGAGATCAGGTTGCCTTCTGCATCTTCAGAAATCAGCTTGGCTTTGATCAGCACTTCAGCATACGCACAGATCTGATCTTTAAGCTCTTCATTATTCCATTTGAGGAATAACTCAGCTTTTAAGAACGGATACAGTGTACGAATGACATTAATCAAATCACCACGGCGAATTGAACCATTATGTTCAACCAAAGCGGCAATGAGTGATGGCAAAATAAATGCGTGCAGGATGTTGTTACGGAAGTAGGTTAACAGCACCGCTTGATTATCAGCAATGGCAATAATATCGCCAAGGACATGATTAACACGTTTGATCAGCTTGAGTTTTAAACCATAAGCAATGATTTCTTTACCTGACAGCGGTGTTACTTGCATGCGCTCATCGTAAGGTAAGGCATTTAAAAGATCGCGATAGGTGTCTAACTGCTTAATGCAAATCTCTTCATCTAAAGTATGTTTAGATGTTGCCAATAAAATCAGTGAAAGCAATGAAACTGGGTTCACCACTGCTGCACGGTTAATATTTTCTAAAATCACGTGTGCAGAACTGTTAATGGCATCCGAAACTTCTGGCGGAATTGGGTCGTCATTTTTCTCGATTTTGATGTTGCTTGCATTATGCTGTTTCAACATATCATCAAGGAAAACCGGCTCACCAAAGTTCAAATGAACTTTACCGAAAATACGTTCGATCTTACGCAGTGTTTTCATAATCCCGATGATTGATTCGCCTTCTTTTGGCTTACCATTCATTTCGCCAACGTAGGTCGCACCTTCCATTAAACGCTCATAACCAATATAGGTCGGTAAGAACACGATCGGTTTGGCTGGATTACGTAAATGACCATGGACAGTCATCGCGAGCATGCCAGTCTTCGGTGGTAATAAGCGACCAGTACGTGAACGACCCCCTTCGATGAAGTATTCAAGTGGTGTATTGCGCGCCAAAATACTATAGAGGTATTCTTTAAATACGGTGGTATAGAGACCATTGCCACGGAATGAACGACGAATAAAGAACGCACCGCCGCCACGTAAAATTTGCCCGACAAATGGCATGTTCAAGTTATCGCCCGCAGCAATGTACGGCACCATCAAACCACGCTTATAGATCACATATGACAATAATAAATAGTCGATATGACTACGATGGCATGGGGTGTAAATGATCTCGTAGTCTTTGGCCAGTTCACGAACGGTACTGAAGTTATGCACTTCGACGCCATCATAAAGCTGTGTCCACAGACGAGTCAGGGCTAAGTCAGCAAAACGTACTGTTGATGCAGAATAGTCAGAAACGATTTCATTTAAATAACCAATCGCACGACGTTCAGCTTCAACCATGCTGATTTTACTGCGAATGCTTTCACGACGAATCGCATCTTGCACATCCGTAGATTTGATCAGGCCATGCATCACATTACGACGGTCAGATAAATCCGGACCCAAAACCACTTCACGCTGCGCATCTAAATAATCATTCAGTGTGCTAACAATATAAGTCGCAGGTGACAAGTTTGGATGTGTAGTTTTGGCATATTCAACCAAACGACGCAAAGACTGTGGCTCATGGAATTCAAGGTACGATTGACGACCGTGCAAACCAATATTGACCAGCTGCTTCACTTTGCTTGGTGTAGACCATGTATCGGTAAATAATAATTTAAACCAAGAATCTTCTTTATCGGGTTCACGGCCCCACAGCACGGTTACAGGAACGAGCTCAACATCCGCATTAGGATTTTTTTCCAAAACCTCAATTAAACGTAATAAACGAGGTGGAAAGGCATGTGGCGGTGGATTGAGTAAGTTGTCTTCATCATGATGTTGTAAAAACACCACAGAGGCTTTTTCTGTTTGCGTACCCACAGTCATTGGGTCGAGTGCAGGGTGTAGCTTTAAACGACGGGTTTCACCATCGACAATTAAAGCATTACTCCGTGAATGATTTTGCAGAACGTAGCAGGTAATTTTCGTTGTCTGTACGCCGGTATCTGTATCGGTTTCAGTCACTACAGGTTCTACAGGGACTTCACCTAAAACATGCGGTGTTACCACAAGGTCAAGCAGTTTACTCGAAAGCTTTCGATACATCTGACCAAAGCCGCTCTTGGACATACAAACTCCTACTTTTCATGACCAAACCACAGAGATTCTGAGGGGAATCTATTCTGCGTAATTGTACTTAAAAACTGTATGTCATTTTCTGACAAATTGCATAGATATTGTAAGATTTTATCGTTAAAAAACGTATTTTTAGCAGTTATATTGCATCAGCAAGGTGACAGATCAGTCAGCGAATCTTTAGGGTTTTAGTCTGGATTTATGGCAAAATGGAAAATATATTTAAACATCTGTTGATGTTGCCTGCATTAGCTTAATCCCGAATGATAGATAGGTTTGTTATGAATGCCTTAACACAAGAGTTGGTTGATTTACTCAGTCTTGAAAAATTAGAAGAAAATATTTTTCGTGGGCAAAGCCGAAATTTGGTCGGGAAACGTGTCTTTGGTGGACAGGTTTTAGGTCAGGCGCTACGTGCGGCATCTTATACAACAGATCGACCTGCCCATTCCTTACATGCCTATTTCTTATTCGGCGGTGATATCAATGCACCGATCATTTATGAAGTGGATCGTATTCGCGATGGACGCAGTTTTGTGAGTCGTCAGGTTCGTGCGATTCAACATGGTAAAACCATTTTTATGTGTATGGTGTCATTTGCAGAGCAAGAAGAAGGGTTGAACTACCAAGTTGCAGAGCCAGAATATCCAGCCGTGGAAGATTTAAAATCTGAAGCTGAGCTGAAAAGAATGATGGTGGAATTTGTCCCTGAAAACGTCCGTGCATCTTTTATGCGCGACCGCCATGTGGAAATTCGCCCGATTGATCCGCAAAACCCGTACCAACCGCAGCCTGCTGCGCCATCGTATGCACACTATATTCGTACCCATGACACGATTGCTGCCGATGTTGATGACATCTCTTTACATCAGGCCATTGCAGCATTCTATTCAGACTTTACATTGATGACGACTGCACTACGTCCACATGGTTTAAGTTATTTATCACCAAGTTTACAGTGTGCGAGTATTGACCATGCCATGTATTTCCATAAGCCATTCCGTGTAGATGAATGGATGCTTTATGACATGGATGCCACCGTCAGCGCTAGTTCACGTGGTCTAAATTTTGGTCGCATGTGGCAAAACGGTGAGCTGGTCTGTAGTACGACACAAGAAGGCTTGATCCGTTTACGCGAAATTGAAACGCAATAAGCTTTGAGCACTATGTGTTAAGTCGTAAAAGCTGAATACTGGAAAAAACCGAATCTTCTGATTCGGTTTTTTTATGTCCATCATTTATTTGTATGAACTTAATTGCAGAATGGAGTTATCTAGTTAGGTTACAGTATACGTTGAATGGGGCTGAATTCGTGCTTTGCAGAATTGCAGCAGTACATGTGACAAAAAATTCCTCGATTCCCGGTGGGTCGCATGGCATAGTGCCTGAATAAAGGATGATAAATGCAAGGCACAATGAGCTTAAATACGCAGATTTTAATTGCCGCAATATTGGGTGTGGCATTTGGGTTTTTATTAATTCAGTTTCCAGAGACGCAGTTTTTATCCGCCAGCCTGTATGGCTTGGGGATTGCCAGTAGTATTTTTATTGGTTTGCTGAAAATGATCTTGGTTCCGCTGATCTTTAGTTCGATCGTGGTGGGGGTATCGAATTTACAAGCGGGTGGTCAGCTGAGTCGAACGTGGAAAATTACCTTAGCGTGCTGTGTCACTACCACAACTTTGGCACTGATCTTGGGTCTAGCATGCGCGCATATTTTTAAAGTCGGGCAGGGCGTGGACATCGTCATGTTCCAAGATGCAATGCAACAGCATCAAAGTCCTGACACCCTCACAGCAGGTTCATTCTTTACCAATTTTATTCAAAATACACTGATTAATCCGTTTAAAGCCTTTAGTGATGGCAACGTACTCGCAGTCGTGGTGTTTTCACTATTTCTCGGTGTGGCCTTGGTCAAAGGCGGTGAAAAGTTCCGAAGTGTGAGAAAGCTCAGTCAGCAATTTTTCGACATCATGATGATGATCATCGGCTGGGTGATGAAGCTTGCACCGATTGGTATTTTTGCATTATTGGCTAAATTGATTGCTACCGAAGATATTTCGGTGTTGAGTCGCCTCGCGGAGTTTGCTGCGGTGGTCACTGGCACGACGATTTTCCATGGGGCAGTGGTGTTACCTCTGCTGCTATGGATTTTTGGGAAAATGAGCCCACTGACATTTTTTAGAGGAACACGAGCTGCCTTAATCACTGCTTTTGCAACTAGTTCAAGTTCAGCAACGATGCCACTGTCGATGAAATGTGCGCAGGAAAATTTAGGCGTACGTCCTCAAACAGCAGGTTTTGTGATTCCATTGGGCACACAGTTGAATATGGATGGTACAGCGCTGTATGAAGCTGCTGCTGCCTTGTTTATTGCCAACTTGATGGGCTTAGATTTAACCTTGGGTCAGCAGTTAATTGTCTGTGCAACCGCCATGATTGCGTCACTCGGCGCGCCGGGTATTCCAAGCGCTGGAATGGTGACGATGATTATGGTTTTACAATCAGTCGGACTCCCTGCAGAAGCGATTGCGATATTGCTGCCGATAGATCGACTCTTAGATACGGTACGGACTGTGGTGAATGTACAGGGTGATATGATGATTAGCGTGGTGGTTGATCGTCATACGCGAGATGTAGATGAACCTGCGTTGTCGAATTAAGCAGATAAAGAACTAAAATGTGGGTTGTAGACGATCTCCCACAGATGCCCATCTAAGTCTTGAAAATAGCCTGTATAACCACCGTAAAACGTGGGCTGTGCGGGGTTAATTGTTTTTGCACCTGCGCGTTGGGCTTGGTGCATGATTTGATCGACGGCTGCGGGACTTTTAAAGTTATGTCCAAGAGACATTTGAGTTGGACAAAATACTGATGTATTGACGTCTGTGTCATGACTAAGGCTATCTTGCGGCCAGAGTGCGAGCTTTAAACCGTGTTGTAAATCAAAAAATGCCACAGCGCCATGTTCAAATTCAGTCCCAATAATCCCTGCGCTATTTAGACCTAAACCCTCCTGATAAAACGCAAATGCAGAATGTAAATCATTCACGGCCAGTGTAATGACGGAGATGTGAGCGTGCATGGAGATGCTCCTGAACGATGTATTTTTATTTTAGGATGAGGCTGAATATAAATGCATTTTAAAGAGAATAGGGAGTTCGGAAGAACTGTACTTTAAACCTCGAACTTATGACGACCCTATTCATCTTAAGTTTGTTGATTGCTCAATAAAAAATAGAGCGAAATGGATGTGAGCACTAAAAAGCAGGGCGAACCCTGCTTAATACAGATTTTAAATGGTGTTTATGCAACTTTCAGTGCGGCACGTTTTGCAGCAGGAGAGTTGTCGAGGTATGCAATCGCATCTTCAGTTTTTGCTTCATGTACAGGATCGTACCAAGGCATTAAATACCCCAATTGCTGTGACACTAACCAAAGTGGATGTGGCAATAAGCGATTGTCTTTTTGCGCGATACGCGCCCATTCACGCCAAATCCACGGTTTATATACGGCAGGTTTAATCGATGCATAGCGCGAGTCTTGCTGCATGATATGTGCTGCACCATCGACCCATAGACCAAGTACGGCTGCAATCACGATCACACTTTGATAATAGCGAGAAATATAGCCCCCACCGAGATGACGATACAAATCAAAAGCCACGGTACGATGTTCTATTTCCTCTGCACCATGCCATTTTACTAGATCGAGCATATTCGGATCAGCGCCTAGTCGTTCCCACTCTTTGTTGTATAAAGCATATTTGCCTAGTACACAGGTCATGTGTTCAACAGTTGCAATCACCCCTAAACGAAAGAGATCCCATTGATGATCCAAGGCTTTGGGTACGTTGAGCCCTAGAGGTTGGTCCGCAAGCAGTTTGCCAAAGAGAAAGTCCATGATCTCAAGGTTGCGTTGAATACTGATATTGCGCTGAGATAAGTATTCTTTATTAGCAGAGTTATGTGCTTGAGCATGCATGGCTTCTTGGCGGATGAATGCTTTAACGTCCTCTGCTAGTTTTTCATCTCTAATTTGTGGCAATACTTTGTTATACAGACGGCAAAACCAAAACTCACCAGCCGGTAAGATCATGTTAATTTCATTAATAAAATAGCTGACAAAAGGTTGGTTGGGCACCCAGTCAACTTGGGTATCTTGCCACTCAAATTTCACTTTACGTGGTTTAATTTTATATTCGATTGATGATCCAAGTTTTGTGTTTTTCAAGCGGGAGAGTAATTTCATGACCTATCCTTGTTTTTATGTGATCGAGTGCACATCTGATGTATTCAGTATCCAAAAAAAATCCTGCATTGTGATTAGCAATACAGGACATTTCATTATCTTCAGATGATACTTTTTGTCAGACAATCATCCTTGCGCTGACTTTAAAATTACTGGATTAGTGGTCTGAATTTTTGCCTTCAGCTTGGGGTAAATCTTCAGATGTTGTATCGACGTCATCGAATGTTTCCGCATCTGCATCGATTTCAATATCATCTTCGGATGCTTCAGGAATGCTATCGAGATCAAACTCTGTTGATTGTTCTAAAGTGAAGTTAAGACGACCCGCCATGACACTCGCTAACTCTTCTAAACCTTGTTTATTCAATGATGAGAACAATTGGATAGAGAAGTTCAGCTTCATTTTTTTCAATGCTGCTTTCACTTCTTGTAGTGCTTTAGAGGCTGGGCCACGGTTTAGTTTATCTGATTTGGTGAGCAGTACATGCACGAACAATTTACGTGAATGTGCCCATTCCAACATCATGACGTCAAAGTGTTGTAGTGGATGACGGATATCCATCAACAGCACAAGACCTTGTAAACTTTCACGGTGTATCAGATAGTTTTCTAATTCTTTTTGCCACACGATTTTCATCGCTTCAGGTACAGCGGCATAGCCATAACCCGGTAAGTCGACCAAACGCTGATCAGGATTTCCTAGACTGAAAAAGTTGATCATTTGGGTACGACCCGGTTTTTTCGACGCACGAGCCAATTGTTTTTGGTTAGTGAGCGCATTAATGGCACTCGACTTACCTGCATTAGAACGACCTGCAAAGGCAATTTCATAGCCGGTATCTTCAACGCAGAGGTTGAGTTTAGGCGCACTCATTAAGAACTCAGCTTTGCGTAGCCAGTTGAGCGAGCGCACAGCATATTCAGTAATCGCAGAGTCTACTTTTTTCTCATAAGTAATCTTTTGCTTCGGCGCATTGGCCGCTTTACTGTTTCGTGATTTTCCTCTGTGCTGATGCATAACCCAACTTCAATAACTGATTTAACAACACGCATTATAAAGGAAGTCGGGCAGGCAAGCGAATTTTGTCGCAGGCAAAGTGAAATTAGAGATTGATCATTTGAATTGGAGATTGTGTTGTAAATTTAGATGCGCTGCTTGGTTGTAAGACGTCAGCAAGTTTGTACTGATCGAGACTTTGATAAAACTGTTCTAAAGCTTGGTCTAAGATGCTTTTTAAACCACACTGACTGCGCAGTACGCAGGGTGGGTCATTGCATTCAACAATCTGGTGATTACCTTGCAAAATTCGCACAATTTGACCGAGCTGAGCCTCAAGTGCTTCAGGGTTTAGACGAATACCGCCACCTTTGCCGCGGCTGGTGATTAACCAGTTTTGCTTTGCCATAAAATGCACAATTTTCACCAAGTGATTACGCGAAACGTGCAGGTCTTCTGCAATTTCAGCAATGTTATAAGGCACATCACGAGGGCGTGCGATATAGAGCAAAATGCGTAATGCATAATCGGTGAATTTATTGAGTTGCATGATAATACTGTGAGTCTGAGAGAAATAAATAAGGGCTAGTCTAGCATAACTAAACTAACCCTTTGTATTTCAGGTGAATAGCTTAGTTAGTGTTTTACACCACCAGTGCCGAAAGCTTCGCTGTGAATATTGCTAGCAGGAATACCACGAGCAATTAAAGCTTTCTGTTGTTCAGCCATAAATGGCATTGGACCGCAAAGGTAATAATCCGCATTGATCGGTAACAGTGCAGTATCCATGCTGCCTAAGTCTAGACGACCAGCAGCATCATAATCTTCACCTAATTTATCATTAGCATGAGGGAACTCATACGCTGTAAAAGTGCTAAGACGTGGGTATTTTGCTTCCAAATCCTGAATGTGTTTATGCATTGCATGCACTTGTTTGCTACGGCAGGCATGGATAAAGGTTACAGGTTGTGGCATGTCTAAAGTCACCAACTGATTCAGCATCGCAATCATTGGTGTTAGACCTACACCACCACTGATAAAGACATTGCGTTTTTGTGAATCAATCAGGAAGAAATTACCTGTTGGTGCAGACACTTCGATTTCTGAACCGATCTCCAAGCCATGCAGTGTATTTGATACCCAACCTGGAACCAAGTCACCTTTCTGATCTTCACGTTTTACAGAGATACGTAAGTAGTTGTCTTGTGGGCTGGTAGACAGTGTATATTGACGTGGTTGTTTTAGACCCAGCTCATCGACCAATACACGTACAGAGATGTACTGACCTGCTTCATATTTTGGTAAATCACCACCATCAGAAGGCTCAAGGTAGAATGAGGTGATTTCATCACTTTCAGCCACTTTTTTCGCGATTTTGAAATTACGCCAACCTAACCAACTGCCTTTAGTTTGCTGATGTTGCTCATAAATCGCTTTTTCAGTGCTGATAAACAAGTCTGCCAATTGTCCATATGCTGCTGCCCAAGCTGCAATCAGTGGATCTTCCATTGAAATGCTTAATACTTCACTGATCGAGTGCAGCAAATTTTCGCCGACAATATTATAGTCTGGAGCTTGAATGTTAAGACTCACATGTTTATGCGCAATTAATTCTACAACTGGTAAAAGTACAGATGGGTCCTCAATATTTTCAGCATAAGCCAATACAGCACCCGCCAAAGCTTGTGCCTGAGCACCGCTGCGCTGATGTCCCATGTTAAAGGTTTCTTTGAGGTCAGGGTTATTGCCCAACATACGATTATAGAAGTAACCAGTCAGCGCGACACCATTTTCACGTAGAACAGGAACAGTAGCTTTTACTAGGTCAATTTGCTGCGGAGTCATAGCTGATCTCTCATGGCTGTTATTTATAAGATGTATTTAAAATACATTTTTAAATACATCCGCGCAATACATGTTTTAGTAAAAACCATAAAAAAAATATGGGATATTAAAATATCCCATAAATTCAGCATAGATAATCGTAATGGCGAATTATTTTTTACCAAACAGGGAACCTAGCAAACCGCGTACGATTTTCTGACCTGTCGACCCACCCAAGCTGCGTGCAGCACTTTTTGCAAAAGTTCCTACCGTGTCTTGAATCAGTTTTTCACGTTGTTTGGCTGAACGCTCAGCTTCTTTTTGTTGTTCGCGTGCAAGTAGTTCTTGTTCACGCGCTTGCTGTTTGGCGAGCACATCTGCTTCTTTGGCTTGTTGTTTGGCTAACGCTTCTTGTTCTTTGGCTTGTATTTTATCTTGTTCCGCTTGGACGGCTTGTTGTTGGCGCTCCGCCACTTTATTTTGTAAAAGTTCATAGGCACTTTCACGGTCTGCTTCGGTGTCATACACGCCTGCAACAACGCTATTTGTCATGAGTGCTTTGCGTTCTTCTACAGCAATTGGGCTAAATGATGAGTAGGGTGGCATCACCCAAGCACGTTCAACGATTTGTGGTGTGCCTTGTTCATCTAAACAGCTAATTAATGCTTCACCTACAGCCAGTTCCGTAATTACTTGATCGACTTTAAACGCAGGATTAGCTCGGAAAGTATCTGCTGCCGTTTTAACTGCTTTCTGATCTTTTGGGGTAAATGCACGTAGCGCATGCTGAACGCGGTTACCCAGTTGTCCTAAAACACTCTCAGGTAGGTCAAGTGGGTTTTGCGTTACAAAGTAAATCCCAACGCCTTTAGAGCGAATCAGACGAACCACTTGCTCAATTTTTTCTTGTAAAGCAGGGCTGGCATTATCAAACAATAAATGCGCTTCATCGAAGAAGAACACTAGTTTGGGTTTATCCATATCTCCAACTTCGGGCAATTGTTCAAACAGTTCTGACAGCATCCAAAGTAAGAAAGTCGCATAGAGCTTAGGGGTATTCATTAACTTGTCGGCTGCGAGCAGGTTGATGTTGCCACGACCTTGCGCATCCGTTTGAATGAAATCCATGATATTGAGCGCAGGCTCACCAAAGAACTTGTCACCGCCTTGATCTGCCAATGCAAGCAAATTACGTTGAATTGCACCTAAGCTTGCAGGTGATAAATTGCCATATTCATTTTTAAATTCGGATGCATGTTCACTGACGTAGCTGATCATGGCTTTTAAGTCTTTAAAGTCGATGAGCAATAAGCCCTGATCATCGGCAATACGAAAGACCGCAGATAGCACACCTTCTTGCGTGTCGTTTAAATTTAGAATTCGGGCAAGGAGCAGTGGACCAATTTCAGAAATGGTGGTGCGAATGGGATGTCCTTGTTCACCAAACAAATCCCAAAACACCACAGGGGAGGCAGCAAAAGGAATGCTCTCGATATTTAAGCTTTTAATTCGTTCGTCAAACTTAGGATTGCTTTCACCTGCTTTGGCAAGGCTAGAAACATCCCCTTTGGCATCAGCTAAAAATACAGGTACACCCAGCCGAGAAAAACTTTCTGCCAACACCTTCAACGTCACCGTCTTACCAGTACCTGTGGCCCCAGCAATCAAACCATGGCGGTTTGCAAATTGTGAATGAAGCACCACATCCTGTGTGGTGTCTTGTGTTTTTTTGCCAATAATTATTGGTGTACCCATAGATGTTCCTGTATTTATTCGAGTTGCTGTTTATTTAAATGTTGTAGTGCGTTTTCTATATCTTGTATTAAATCTGCAGGATGTTCTAGTCCTATACAAAAGCGAACAAGTAAGCCAGCTTGAATGTGTGAATGTTCGAGTATACGCATATCTTTTAAGTTATATAGCATGGCTAAACTGACTGGACCACCCCAGCTAAAACCGAGCTTAAATAGTTTCAGCGCATCGCAAAAGCGGCGTACATCCTGCAAACTATATTTTTCATTAAATATCACGCTGACCAAGCCGGCACTGTTTTGTTCTGTACAAATTTCTTTCCAATACTGATGTCCTGCGGAAGCTTCATCAGCAGGATGTAAAACCTGTACAAAGGCTGGCTGCTGTTTTAGCCAATTTAATAAAGTTAAAGCACTTTGTGACTGGTGTTCATAGCGCAGGCGCATAGAAGCCAGACTGCGTTGTATTTGCGCGGCATCATCACCAGAGATGCTAATGCCTTGAATGGCGTGCGCACGAAACAGTTTGTGATGAAGCTTTTTATCTCGTGTAATTACCGAACCCATCAAAATATCCCCGCCGCCACTTGGGTATTTGGTCAAGGCATGCACACTGATATCGACACCCAGGTGCTCAGCACTAAAATCAAAAGCATTAAAGGCAAGTCCTGCGCCCCACGTATTGTCCAGCGCAGTGAGAATGTTATGTGCTTGGGCCTTTTTGACCAAGCCGACTAAATCTGGAAACTCTAAAGTGACAGAACCCGCCGCTTCTAACCAGATAAGCTTGGCTTGCGCTGAAGGGCTAAATGAATCGACATCAATAGGGTTATAAACCTTGACCACGATGCCATAGCGGGTTTCTAGGTTGCGTAGATGTTCCATATTTGGGCCATAGATATTATCTGCGACCCAAACTTCATCCCCTTGACTTAAAAAACATGAATTGACCAAATTAATTGCAGACAAACCGCTAGGTGCCAGTAAGTGATACAAGCCACCTTCAATCTGAGCAATCTGATCGCCTAGGGTAAATGTAGTGGGTGTGCCATGTGTTCCATAGCTATAGTCATAATCATCAGTCCAATGGCGATTAAATAGCGCATCTGTATTTTCGAAAATTATAGTGGATGCACGAAACAGGGGAGGTTGAACACTATTGATGTATTGCGGTGCCTTTCTTGGTGCATGAATGAGTTCGGTTTGAGGATTCTTTTTCACGTGGCGCTCTGAAATGATCAAAATAATAATGAATGTTCAAAAGAATACGACTAAAACGCATGGATTTACGATGCTTTGTATAGAAAATTAAGTGAAAAGCAAAGTTGGCTTCATTCTTGCAAAACCGATATCAGAGCAACAACAATAGGTTTAGCGCATGAAGTCGCATTTAAAAGTACATTATTTTCAGCATATTGCTGGCGAAGGGTTCGGCAGTTGTTATGAATTTTTAAAACAGCATCAGGCCAAAATTACGGCCACAGAATTCTTTGCATTACCTGTCGATCAAACCTTAGATCTCGAGGCTTTGCCGCATGTTGAAGATGTCGATTTACTCATCATCATGGGTGGGACCATGAGCGTAAATGATGAGGCAAATTTCCCATGGTTAAAAATAGAAAAGCGTTGGCTACGACGCTATTTAGCCCTCGGTAAACCCGCAATCGGGCTTTGTTTAGGTGGACAATTGATTGCTAATGCTTTGGGTGGTGCGGTGAGTCGAAATGCACAACAAGAATTGGGTTGGACGACCATTCGTAAGGTCGCTAACGTACCGCATGACTGTTTTAAACTACCTGAAGAGTTTAAAGTCATGCAGTGGCACAGTGAAACATTTGAAATTCCCAAAGGAGCGGTATTACTGGCGGAAAATGATGCATGTCGTAATCAAATGTATCAAATTGGACAAAATGTTTTGGGCTTTCAATTTCATCCTGAAATTACCCCTGAAGTACTCGATTTATTTTTGGAAAATGATGAAGAGGTAGCATTTTTTTCAGGAACACATGTACAGCCAGTACATGATCTACGGAAAAGCGGAAAAAACAAATTTATTGAGGGAAATCAAATACTAAACCAAGCAATAGAGTATGTATTAAGAAAAAATGCCTATTGATTAAAAGTTAAGCAATTGATCTTGCATAAAAAATGAAAAATATAAGAAAAACAGCAAAAGGGATTTGCTTATGCATTAAACAATAGCTATAATGGGCGACCCTTTGATGAAGGGGGTTAGCTACGAATAAAGTAGTTAACATCGTGACAGTCACGGCATCGATCGTGACCTTAGTGATATTTCACTGCTCTTGACACTTGCCTCTTTTAAAGTGGGGTGAGATGCGTCAAGGGTGATTCTTTATATATTTGGCTTGGAGTTAACTGGTATGTCTAACCAGAGAATTCGTATCCGTCTTAAGTCTTTTGATCACCGTCTAATTGATCAATCAGCTCAAGAAATCGTAGAAACAGCAAAACGTACTGGTGCACAAGTTTGTGGTCCAATCCCGATGCCTACACGTATCGAACGTTTTAACGTTTTAACATCACCACACGTTAACAAAGATGCGCGTGACCAATACGAGATCCGCACTTACAAACGTTTGATCGACATCGTTCAACCTACAGATAAAACTGTTGATGCATTGATGAAGTTAGATCTTGCAGCTGGTGTTGATGTTCAGATCGCTTTGGGTTAAGGCTTTCGGTTAATTAACGCTCTAAGTTAATTAGGCCGCTTTTTTAGAGGTTTATGCACATGGCTATTGGTTTAGTCGGTCGCAAGTGCGGTATGACACGTATCTTTACAGATGCTGGTGTTTCTGTACCTGTAACAGTGATTGAGGTTGATCCTAACCGCATCACACAAATCAAAACGCTTGAAACTGATGGTTATCAAGCGATTCAAATCACTACTGGTGAACGTCGCGAATCTCGCGTAACTAATGCTCAGAAAGGTCACTTTGCGAAAGCTGGTGTTGCTGCTGGTCGTCTAGTTCAAGAATTCCGCGCTACAGAAGCTGATCTTGAAGGTCGTGAAGTTGGCGGAACTATCGGTGTAGATGTGTTTACAGTGGGTCAAATTGTTGACGTTACTGGTACATCTAAAGGTAAAGGTTTCCAAGGTGGTGTTAAGCGTTGGAACTTCCGTACTCAAGACGCTACACATGGTAACTCTGTATCTCACCGTGTTATCGGTTCTACAGGTCAAAACCAGACTCCTGGTCGCGTGTTCAAAGGCAAAAAAATGCCTGGTCACTTAGGTGCTGAACGTGTAACTACACAGGGTCTTGAAATCGTTGCTATCGACGCAGAACGTTCAGTTCTAGTTGTTAAAGGCGCGGTTCCTGGTGCTACTGGTGGCGACGTTACTGTTCGTCCTACTATCAAGGCCTGAGGGGAAATAACGTGAATTTAAATACTGTTTCCGGCTCTGCTGTTGAGTTATCTGAAGTTGCGTTTGGTCGTGATTTTAACGAAGCTCTTGTACACCAAGTTGTTACAGCTTACTTAGCTGGTGGTCGTCAAGGTTCTAAAGCGCAAAAATCACGTGCTGACGTTTCTGGCGGTGGTAAAAAACCTTTCCGTCAAAAAGGTACTGGCCGCGCTCGTGCTGGTTCTATTCGTAGCCCAATCTGGGTTGGCGGTGGTAAAACTTTTGCTGCTCGTCCACAAGACTGGTCTCAAAAAGTAAACCGTAAAATGTATCGCGGTGCTATGCAATGCATCCTGGCTGAGCTTGTTCGTCAAGATCGCCTTGTTTTAGTTGAAGAGATTGCTGTTGCAGCTCCAAAAACTAAAGAATTGCTTGCAAAACTTAACGACTTGAATGCACCTCGTGCATTAATCGTTACAGATGCTGTTGATGAGAACTTGTATCTTGCTGCTCGCAACATTCCACACGTTGATGTGGTTGATGCTGCTGCAATCGATCCTGTTAGCTTGATCGCGTTCGATAAAGTTGTTATGTCTGTTGCTGCTGCTAAGAAAATTGAGGTAGAACTCGGATGAACAACGAACGTATCTATCAAGTCCTACAAGGACCTGTATTCTCAGAAAAAGCACAAGTTTTAGGCGAAACTGCTGGTGTTCAAGTGTTCAAAGTTGCACTAGATGCAAACAAACTTGAAATCAAAAAAGCTGTTGAGCAACTATTTGGTGTTCAAGTTGTTAAAGTTAACACAACGATCACTAAAGGTAAGACTAAACGCTTTGGTAAAACATTAGGACGTCGTTCTGATGTTAAAAAAGCATACGTCACCCTGAAAGCTGGCCAAGATGTTGAAATGGCTGACTTGGGCGATACCGCTGAAAACGCAGCGGAATAAGGACGAAAATTATGCCGATTCAAAAATGTAAGCCAACGTCTCCAGGACGTCGCTTTGTAGAGAAAGTGGTTCATAACCACCTTCACAAAGGCGCGCCATATGCTCCGTTGGTTGAAGCTAAAAAACGTACTGGCGGTCGTAATAACAACGGTCACATTACAACTCGTCACGTTGGTGGTGGTCATAAACAGCACTACCGTATCGTAGACTTCAAACGTAACAAAGACAGCATCCCAGCTGTAGTTGAACGTATTGAATACGATCCAAACCGTACAGCTCATATTGCTTTATTGAAATATGCTGACGGTGAACGTCGCTATATTATTGCACCTAAAGGCCTTCGCGCTGGTGATCAAGTTCAATCTGGTAACGATGCTCCAATCCGTCCAGGTAACTGCTTACCACTTCGCAACATGCCTATCGGTTCTACTCTTCACAACATCGAGCTTAAAATCGGTAAAGGCGCACAATTAGTACGTTCTGCTGGTACATCTGCTCAATTGTTGGGTCGTGACGGTTCTTACGCTATCATTCGTCTTCGTTCAGGCGAAATGCGTAAAGTACACGTTGAATGCCGTGCTGTGTTAGGTGAAGTTTCTAACTCAGAAAGCAACCTTCGTTCACTTGGTAAAGCAGGTGCATCACGCTGGCGTGGCGTTCGTCCTACCGTACGTGGTATGGCGATGAACCCAGTAGACCATCCACATGGTGGTGGTGAAGGACGTAACAAAGGTATTCAACCTGTAAGTCCATGGGGTCAAAAAGCTAAAGGGTACAAAACACGTACCAACAAGCGTACGACTAAGATGATCATTCGCGACCGTCGCGTTAAGTAACAAGTAAAGGAATCTGACAATGCCTCGTTCTCTGAAAAAAGGCCCATTCGTCGATGCGCACTTGTTCGCTAAGGTTGAAGCGGCTATCGCGGCTAATAACCGTAAGCCGATCAAAACTTGGTCGCGTCGTTCGATGATCTTACCGGATTTTGTTGGTCTAACAATTTCTGTACACAATGGCCGTAACCATGTTCCAGTGATTGTATCTGAGCATATGGTTGGTCATAAATTAGGTGAATTCGCGCCAACTCGTACCTATCGTGGTCACGGTGTTGACAAGAAGTCTAAACGTTAATAGGTGCTATGATGGAAGTAACTGCTAAATTACGCGGTGCCGCTATCTCGGCACAAAAAGCACGTTTGGTTGCAGACCTAATTCGCGGCAAATCTGTTGCGCATGCTTTAAATATCTTAAACTTCAGCAACAAAAAAGCTGCAGTTTTAGTTAAAAAAGCATTGGAATCTGCGATTGCAAACGCTGAACACAATAACAGTTTAGATGTAGACGACCTTAAAGTTTCTACGATCTACGTTGATGAAGGCATGAGCCTGAAACGTATTTTGCCACGTGCTAAAGGCCGTGCAGATCGTATTACTAAGCGTACTTGTCACATTACCGTTAAGGTAGGGGTTTGATATGGGTCAGAAGGTTCATCCAATCGGTATCCGCCTAGGTGTTGTGAAACGTCATAACGCTAACTGGTATGCGAATCCGAAACAATATGCTGAATATTTGCTAAAAGATCTTCAAGTTCGTGAGTTTTTAACTAAAAAACTTAAGAATGCGATGGTGAGCAATATTCTTATCGAACGCCCTACAGGCGCAGCTAAAGTAACTATTAGCACTGCACGTCCTGGTATCGTGATCGGTAAAAAAGGCGAAGACATTGAGAAATTACAACGCGAATTAACAGCCATTATGGGTGTTCCTGCGCAAGTAAGTATCAACGAAATCGATCGCCCAGATTTAGACGCTCGTTTAGTTGCTGAGGCAATCGCTTCTCAATTAGAAAAACGTGTAATGTTCCGTCGTGCTATGAAGCGTGCGGTTCAAAACTCTATGCGTGCTGGTGCTAAAGGTATCAAAGTAGAAGTTTCAGGCCGTCTAGGTGGTGCTGAGATTGCTCGTACTGAATGGTATCGTGAAGGTCGTGTACCTCTTCATACTCTTCGTGCTGACATCGACTATGCTACTATGCGTGCTGAGACTACTTACGGTACGATCGGCGTTAAAGTATGGATCTTCCGTGGTGAGATCTTGGGCGGCATGAAACAAGTCATGAACCCAGCTCCAGCTGAAGAACGTCCAGCTAAACGTGGCCGTGGTCGTGGTGAAGGTCAAGAGCGTCGTGGTCGTCGCAATGATCGTTCTGCTGAAAAAGGAGAATAATCCATGTTACAACCTAAACGTACTAAATTCCGTAAAGTGCAAAAAGGCCGTAACACTGGTCTAGCACATCGCGGTAGCTCAGTATCTTTTGGTACTATTGCACTTAAATCAGTTGAACGTGGTCAAATGACAGCACGTCAAATTGAAGCAGCGCGTCGTACAATCAGCCGTCGTATTAAACGTGGTGGTAAGATCTTTATCCGTGTTTTCCCAGACAAACCAATTACTGAAAAACCATTAGAAGTTCGTATGGGTAAAGGTAAAGGTTCTGTGGAATACTGGGTTTGCCAAATCAAACCAGGTAAAGTCTTGTACGAAATTGATGGTGTTAACGAAGAACTTGCTCGCGAAGCGTTTACGCTTGCTGCTGCAAAACTTCCGTTTAAAACCACTATCGTGACTCGGACGGTAATGTAATGAAAACTAATGATCTACGTGAAAAGTCGGTAGAAGAGTTGACAGCTTTGCTTGATGAGCAACAGCTTAACCAATTCCGTCTTCGTATGGCGAAAGCAACTGGTCAATTGGGTAAATCGCACGAAGTTGCGCTTACTCGTAAGACAATTGCTCGTATTAAGACCCTCCTTACCGAAAAACAGGGGAACGGACAATGAGTGAACAAACAGTTCGCACGTTAACCGGTAAAGTAGTTAGCGACAAGATGGACAAGTCTATCGTTGTTCTTATCGAACGCCGCGTTCAACACCCGTTGTATGGCAAATTAATCCGCCGTTCAACTAAATTACACGCTCATGATGAAAACAATGTTGCTAAAGTTGGCGACGTAGTAAGCATCAAAGAAAGCCGCCCAATGTCTAAAACTAAGTCTTGGACTTTAGTTGAAGTTGTTGAAGCTGCTGCTGAGTAATTAAACGTTCTTGCATCATCGGTCAATTTCGAGTACTCTTTGAGCCTTTCGAAATTGCGACCGGTGATGCTCGGTTTTGGAGTAGGGCAATGATTCAAACCGAAAGTATGCTCGACGTAGCAGACAACAGTGGTGCTCGCCGCGTACAATGTATTAAAGTACTTGGTGGTTCACATCGTCGTTATGCTTCTGTTGGCGACATTATTAAAGTTACTGTAAAAGAAGCTATTCCACGCGCACGTGTTAAAAAAGGTGACGTGATGAATGCTGTAGTTGTACGTACAAAATTCGGCATCCGTCGTGCAGATGGTTCAGTTATTCGTTTCGACGATAACGCAGCTGTTATTTTGAACAACAACAAAGCGCCGATTGCAACTCGTATTTTCGGACCAGTGACTCGTGAACTTCGTACTGAACAGTTCATGAAAATTATTTCATTGGCTCCTGAAGTTCTATAAGAGGCACTCATGGCTAAGATTAAAAAGGGCGATCAAGTAATTGTGATCGCAGGTAAAGAAAAAGGCAAACAAGGTACTGTTTTGTCTGTTTCAAATGACCGTGTTAAGGTTGAAGGCCTTAACTTGGTAACGAAGCATCAAAAGCCTAACCGAGCTACTGGCGCTGAAGGCGGCATCGTAACTCAAGAAGCTGAGCTTCATATCTCTAACGTGGCAATTTTTAATGCTACAACCCAAAAGGCTGACCGTGTTGGTTACCAAGTGATTGAAGGCGTGAAAACTCGCGTATTCAAATCTAATGGTGAATCAGTGGCGGTAGCGAAGTAATAGGTTGACTAGGCAATGGCCAGACTTAAAACGCGTTACAACGACGAACTTAAGGCTCAATTAAAAGAAACATTGGGCGTTAAGAATGTGATGGATATCCCTCGCATTACAAAAATTACCATCAACATGGGTGTTGGTGCTGCATCAGCTGACAAGAAATTGTTAGATGGCGCTCTTTCTGATATGCAAGCAATTGCTGGTCAAAAACCAGTACTTACTTTAGCTCGTAAATCTATCGCTGGTTTCAAAATCCGTGATGGTTGGCCGATCGGCTGTAAAGTTACTTTACGTGGCGAACGTATGTACGAATTCTTAGACCGTTTGATCTCTATCGCGATCCCTCGTATCCGTGACTTCCGTGGTTTCTCTGCGAAATCATTTGATGGTCGTGGTAACTACTCAATGGGTCTTAAGGAACAAATCATGTTCCCTGAAATCGATTTTGATAAGATTGATCGTATTCGTGGTATGGACATTACCATCACTACGACTGCTCGCACCGATGACGAAGGCCGTGCGCTTATGCGTGCATTCGGCTTCCCGTTCAAATAAGAGGTCGATATGGCTAAGAAAGGTATGATTAATCGCGAATTGAAACGCGAAGCTACTGTTGCTAAATACGCTGCGAAACGTGCTGAATTAAAAGCAATTATCGCAAACGTAAATGCATCAGACGAAGAACGTTTCGAAGCGATGATGAAATTTCAAGCATTACCACGTAATGCGTCTCCAGTACGTCTACGTAACCGTTGTGGTTTAACTGGTCGTCCTCATGGTTACTTCCGTAAGTTCGGTTTAAGCCGTAACAAATTACGTGAAACAGTAATGCAAGGTGATGTACCGGGCGTTGTTAAGGCAAGCTGGTAAGGAGCACTATAAATGAGTATGCAAGATACCGTTGCCGACATGCTAACACGTGTTCGTAACGCACAAATGGCAAAGAAACAAACTGTTTCTATGCCAAACTCAAAGTTGAAAGTTGCGATTGCTAACGTACTTCAACAAGAAGGTTATATCGCTGATGTAGCTGTTGCTGACAATGAAGGCAAAGCGACTTTAACGATTACTTTAAAATATTTCGAAGGCAAACCAGTTATCGATACTGTGAAACGCGTAAGCCGTCCTGGTCTACGTCAATATCGCGGTAAAGATGCACTTCCTAGCGTTAAGCAAGGTTTAGGTATTGCAATTGTTTCTACAAGCAAAGGCATCATGACTGATCGCGCTGCACGTGCTGCAGGTATCGGTGGTGAAGTTATTGCTTTTGTTTCTTAATAGGTGATTCCTCATGTCTCGTGTGGCTAAAGCCCCAGTAACTGTACCTAACGGTGTTACAGTTACTCAGAACGGCCGGCAGGTCGAAGTGAAAGGCAGCAAAGGTACATTGTCTTTCAACCTGCATGCGCTGGTCGAGCTAAAACAGGAAGACGGTACTCTAGTTATTGCTCCTAAAGCTGAATCTAAAGATGCTTGGATGCAGGCTGGTACTGCTCGCGCTGTGCTTAACAACCTTGTAAAAGGTGTTAACGAAGGTTTCGAACGTAAGTTACAGCTTATCGGTGTTGGTTATAAAGCTGCGGTTAAAGGTAACATTGTTAACCTTAACCTTGGTTTCTCTCACCCGATCGACTACAACCTTCCTGAAGGTGTAACTGCAGAAACTCCTACTGCAACTGAAATTGTACTTAAATCAGCTGATAAAGCTAAATTAGGTCAAGTTGCTGCAGAAATCCGTGGTTACCGTCCGCCAGAGCCTTATAAAGGTAAAGGTGTTCGTTATTCTGACGAAGTTGTACTTCGTAAAGAAGCTAAGAAGAAATAAGGCGCGAGGTTCTTATGAACGAAAAGAAACAATCCCGTTTGCGTCGTGCGAAAAGCACACGCTTGCACATCCGTGCATTGGGTGCGACTCGTTTGTGTGTAAACCGCACTCCGCGTCACATCTATGCTCAAGTTATCTCTGCAGATGGTGGCAAAGTATTAGCGCAAGCTTCTACTTTAGACGCTACTCTACGTGCTGGTACTACTGGTAACGTTGAATCGGCTCAGAAAGTTGGTGCTTTAATTGCAGAACGTGCTAAAGCGGCTGGTGTAACTAAAGTTGCATTTGACCGTTCTGGTTTCAAATATCATGGTCGTATCAAAGCCTTGGCTGATGCTGCTCGTGAAAACGGCTTGGAGTTCTAATCATGGCTAAAGTTGAACAAAACGAAGGTCTTGTTGAAAAGCTGGTTGCCGTTGATCGTGTAGCCAAAGTTGTTAAGGGTGGTCGTATCTTCTCTTTCACAGCATTAACTGTTGTGGGTGATGGTAATGGTCGCGTAGGTTTTGGTCGTGGTAAAGCACGTGAAGTTCCAGCTGCTATTTCTAAAGCACTTGAAGCTGCTCGTCGCAACATGATTACTGTTGACCTTGTTGACGGTACTGTTCAGCACCCTATCAATGCTCGTCACGGTGCAAGCCGCGTTTACATGCAACCTGCTTCTGAAGGTACTGGTGTAATTGCTGGTGGCGCTATGCGTGCAGTTTTAGAAGCTGTAGGTGTACGTAACGTATTAACTAAGTGTTATGGTTCTACTAACGCTGCTAACGTAGTAAACGCAACTTTTAACGGTTTGCGTGATATGACTTCTCCTGAGAAAGTTGCTGCGAAACGTGGTTTATCAGTAGCACAAATTCAAGGGTAATCAATCATGAAAACGATTAAAGTTACCCAGACTAAATCTTCATCGCATCGCTTGAAAAATCACAAGCTTAGCCTTAAAGGTTTAGGTCTGCGTCGTATTGGTCATACAGTTGAAGTGCAAGATACGCCTTCTAACCGTGGTATGATCAACCAAGTTTACTATATGGTTAGTGTAGAGGAATAAGCCATGACTCTGCGTTTAAATACAATTGCACCTGCAGAAGGTGCTAAGCGTGACAACCTACGTTTAGGCCGTGGTATCGGTTCTGGCGTTGGTAAGACTGGTGGCCGTGGTGTCAAAGGTCAAAACTCACGTAAGAGCGGTGGTACACGTCCTGGTTTCGAAGGTGGTCAAACTGCGTTATATCGTCGTTTACCTAAATTCGGTTTCACTAGCCAAATGGCTTTGAAAACTGCTGAAGTACGTTTATCAGAACTCGCTAAAGTTGAAGGCGACATCGTGTCTCTTGAAACTTTAAAAGCTGCTAACGTTGTGCGTAAAGATATGTTACGTGCACGTATCGTACTTTCTGGTGAAATTACTCGTGCGTTCACTGTTCAAGGTGTTGCATTGACTAAAGGCGCTAAAGCTGCTGTTGAAGCTGCTGGCGGTAAAGTCGAGGAGTAATCCCCAGTGTCTATGACTCCTAGTTCGACAGGTCATGTTAACATGATGAAAGGCCAGCCTTTTCATGTGAAATATCGTGAAATTATCCGCCGTATGATGTTCCTCATCGGGGCGTTGTTGGTTTTTCGACTGGGAGCACATATTCCAGTACCGGGCATTAACAATGCCGCACTAGAGAATCTGTTTAATGCAAACCAAGGTACGATCCTTGGTTTGTTTAACATGTTCTCAGGTGGTGCATTAGAGCGTATGTCAATTCTTGCTCTTGGGATTATGCCGTATATCTCTGCATCGATTATTGTGCAGTTAATGTCTACGGTTGTTCCTTCGCTGGAAGCTTTAAAGAAAGAAGGCGAACAAGGTAAGCGTAAGATCAATCAATATACGCGACAAGGCACATTGTTTCTTGCACTTGTGCAAGCTGTTGGGATGTGCGCAGGTCTGATTAGTCAAAATATTACTTTGACTAGTGGACTTGCTTTTTACGTTCCTGCTGTAACTTCTTTAGTTGCAGGTACAATGTTCCTGATGTGGTTAGGTGAGCAAATTACAGAGCGTGGAGTAGGGAATGGTATTTCCATGATCATCTTCGCTGGTATTGTTGCTGGTTTGCCGAACTTGGTTCTGCAATCTTTAACCTCAGTAGATAATGGCCAATCAAGTTTAATTGGTCTTGCAATTTTTGCATTGCTGTCTGTTGCAGTGTTAGCAGCAATTGTGTTTATTGAGAAGGCGCAGCGTCGTATTCCGGTAAACTATGCTCAAAAACAACAAGGTCGTCGTGTATTTACTGCCCAGCAAACACATTTGCCATTAAAAATTAATATGGCGGGTGTGATTCCTGCAATTTTTGCTAGTTCATTGCTATTGTTCCCAGCGAGCTTAGGGCAATGGGTAGGCAGCGCAGATCCAAATGCTGGCGTGATTAAACGTGGCCTACAAGATTTGGCACTCGTATTGTCGCCGGGTCAACCGATGTATTTGGTGCTATTTGGCGCATTAATTATCTTCTTCTGTTACTTCTATACTGCGCTAGTATTTAGCCCGAAAGAAGTGTCAGAGAATTTAAAACGTAGTGGTGCTTATGTACCGGGTATTCGTCCTGGTGAGCAAACTGCACGCTATTTAGATCATATTTTGAATCGTTTGACTTTTATTGGCGCGGTTTATATCACAATCATCTGTTTAATGCCGATGATTCTACAAAGTTCATTTGGTATTCCATTTAGCTTAGGTGGTACGTCTTTACTGATCGTAGTGGTGGTGGTGATGGACTTTATGGCTCAGCTTCAAGCTCATCTCACATCGCATCAATATGACAATCAATCGTTAATGCGTAAAACGACTGCTCATCCGAAAGGATAAGCGCACTTAGAGGTTTCATTATGAAAGTTCAAGCTTCTGTAAAGAAAATTTGTGGTAGCTGTAAAGTTATCCGTCGTAATGGGGTTATTCGCGTAATTTGCAGCGCAGAACCTCGTCATAAGCAGCGTCAAGGTTAATCTGATCAAGACCTGTTGATTTCAGTAGGCTAATTAGGTTATTATCCGCCCCTCAAAGATTTTGTCGGGCGGTTGATTATCTTAACTGCCTTTTTGGAGAAAATTGAATGGCTCGTATTGCCGGTGTAAACATTCCGGATAACAAGCATGCTGTTATCTCTCTAACGTACATTTTTGGTATTGGTCGCCACACTGCAAAAGCTATCTTAGCTGCTGCTGGTATTGCACCAACAACTAAAATTCGTGAATTAGATGACGCTCAGCTTGATGCGATTCGTGCAGAAGTTACTAAGGTTCCTACCGAAGGTGATTTACGTCGCGAAATTTCCATGAACATTAAACGTTTAATGGATTTAGGCTGCTACCGCGGTCTTCGTCATCGTCGCAGCTTGCCTGTCCGTGGTCAACGCACCAAAACTAACGCACGTACCCGTAAAGGTCCGCGCAAACCTATTAAGAAATAAGATTTCTGGAAGCTAAAAGATGGCTAAAGATACTCGCACACGCAAGAAGGTCACTCGTACCGTCTCTGAAGGTGTTGCACACATTCACGCTTCTTTTAATAACACCATTGTGACTATTACCGATCGTCAAGGTAATGCACTGGCTTGGGCTACCTCTGGTGGACAAGGCTTCCGTGGATCACGTAAATCAACTCCGTTTGCTGCTCAGGTAGCTGCTGAGGTTGCTGGTAAAGCTGCTTTAGATTACGGTTTGAAAAACTTGGACGTCCTTGTAAAAGGTCCTGGTCCAGGTCGTGAATCTGCGGTTCGTGCTTTAGGTGCAGTGGGTTATAAAATTAACAGCATTACCGATGTGACGCCAATCCCGCACAACGGTTGCCGTCCACCTAAAAAACGTCGCGTGTAAGGAGAAACATTCATGGCTCGTTATATTGGTCCAAAATGCAAACTCTCTCGCCGCGAAGGGACAGACCTGCAATTAAAATCTGGCGTTAAACCATTTGACGTCAAAACAAAAAAAGCTGCTAAAGCACCTGGCCAACATGGTGGCGCTCGTGGCGGCAAACAATCTGAGTACTCACTACAATTACGTGAAAAACAAAAAGTACGTCGTATGTACGGTGTTTTAGAGCGTCAATTTAGTAACTACTACAAAGAAGCTGCTCGTGTTAAAGGCGCAACAGGTGAAAACTTGTTGAAACTTCTTGAAAGCCGTCTAGATAACGTTGTTTATCGCATGGGTTTTGGTTCTACACGTGCAGAAGCTCGTCAGCTTGTATCTCACCGTTCAATCACTTTAAATGGTCGTCGTGTTAACATCGCGTCTATCCAAGTTAAAGCTGGTGACGTTGTTGCGGTTCACGAAGGTGCTAAACAACAATTGCGTATTAAAAACGCAATTGAGTTAGCGACTCAACGTGGCATTCCATCTTGGATTGAAATTGATCATTCTAAATTGGAAGGTACATTCAAAGCTGCACCAGATCGCTCTGATTTACCTGCTGAAATCAACGAAAGCTTGATTGTAGAATTGTATTCTAAATAATCCTTGAGGTAGCAATAATGACGCGTACTGCAAATGAGTTTCTAACTCCGCAAGCGATTAAGGTCGAAGCGGCAAGCGGGACCTCGGCAAAAGTTATTCTAGAACCATTAGAGCGTGGCTTTGGTCATACTCTTGGTAATGCTTTACGTCGTATCCTTTTGTCTTCTTTACCTGGCGCAGCCGTGGTTGAAGTAGAGATTGAAGGTGTCGAGCACGAGTACAGTACTTTGGAAGGCTTGCAGCAGGACATCGTCGAGCTCTTGCTGAACCTAAAAGGATTGTCTATTAAGCTGTTCGATCAAAATGAAGCTTATCTGACATTGGAAAAACAAGGTCCTGGCGACGTTACAGCCGCTGACCTTCGTTTACCACACAATGTTGAAGTGGTTAACCCTGAACATTTGATCGGTACTTTAAGTGCTTCTGGCTCATTAAAAATGCGCCTGAAAGTTTCTCAAGGTCGTGGTTATGAGACTTCTGATTCACGCTTCCCTGAGGGTGAAACTCGCCCAGTGGGTCGTTTGCAATTAGATGCTTCTTACAGCCCAATCAAACGTGTGTCTTACACAGTGGAAAACGCTCGTGTAGAACAACGTACTGACCTTGATAAATTGATCATTGATCTTGAAACCAACGGTACTGTTGATCCTGAAGAAGCTATCCGCAAAGCGGCAACAATCTTGCAACAACAAATTGCAATTTTTGTTGATCTTCAGAAAGATCAAGCACCAGTTGCTCAAGAGCCTCGTGAAGAAGTTGATCCGATTTTGCTTCGTCCAGTAGATGATCTAGAGCTTACTGTTCGTTCTGCTAACTGTTTGAAAGCAGAAAATATTTACTACATTGGCGATCTTGTTCAACGTACTGAAGTTGAGTTGCTTAAAACTCCTAACCTAGGTAAAAAATCGTTGACTGAGATTAAAGATGTTCTGGCATCGAAAGGCTTGCAATTGGGCATGCGTTTAGAGAACTGGCCACCGGCTAGCCTCCGCATGGACGATCGCTTTGCTTATCGTAGCCGTTAATTAAGTAGGACTATCACCATGCGTCATCGTAATAGTGGTGTGAAATTAGGCCGTACAAGCAGTCATCGTAAAGCGATGTTCCAAAACATGGCTAATTCTTTGTTCGAACACGAGTTAATTAAAACTACTGTTCCTAAAGCAAAAGAATTACGTCGTGTTGCTGAGCCTTTAATCACTTTAGCTAAAGTCGATTCTGTAGCAAACCGTCGTTTAGCGTTTGCTCGTACTCGTTCAGCTGCAACTGTTGGTAAATTATTTACCGTTCTTGGCCCTCGTTACAAAGAACGTAACGGCGGTTATCTACGTGTTCTTAAAGCGGGCTTCCGTGCAGGTGATGCTGCACCGATGGCTTACGTTGAGCTAGTAGATCGCGAAGTTAACTAATTTCGTGAAGAGCAGCGTACGTTGTTCTAAAAAAGGTCGGTTTTTAACCGACCTTTTTTAATGCCTGCAGTTTTGTGGTGGCTATATATTGTTAGACAATAATTCAATTTGTCCTTAAAAGATAAAAATAAAACGCCTTTTGCTTAAACTTGACATTGTGCATTGTCAAAAATGTGATTTAATAAATATAAATCTAAGATAGGTTAAAAGAACAACATGGAAAAACAAGTTGATATTCTCATTGTAGGTGCAGGGATCTCCGGTGTAGGTTTGGCTGCTCATCTTTCAAAAAATTGTCCTAATCGTTCATTTGAAATTATTGAACGTCGTGAAAGTTTCGGTGGTACATGGGATCTTTTTAAATATCCTGGTATTCGTTCTGATTCGGACATGTCAACTTTTGGCTTTAATTTTAAGCCGTGGAAAAAATCTAGTGTGCTTGCAGACGGTCCTTCGATCAAAGGCTATCTTTCTGAAGTAATTGACGAATATAAGATTAAAGAAAAAATTCATTTTCAACATCGTGTTGTGAGTGCAAATTACGACTCACAAACTCGTAAATGGTCTGTTGTTATTGAAGATGCGAAGAAGAAACAACAAACTTGGGTTGCAAATTTCGTCTTTGGCTGTACAGGTTATTATAATTATGACCAAGGGTTCCAACCTGAGTTTAAAGGGCAGGAAAACTTTAAAGGTACCTTCATTCATCCACAACATTGGCCTGAAAATTTTAATTATGCAGGCAAAAAAGTGGTGATTATTGGCAGTGGAGCAACAGCGATTACACTGGTACCAGCTATGGCAAAAGGCGGTGCAGGGCATGTGACCATGCTACAGCGTTCTCCAACCTATATTGCCTCAGTACCTTCTATTGACATCATTTATGACAAGATGCGTAAAGTATTACCTGAAGATGTTGCTTATAAACTTACCCGTGCACGGAATATCGGTGTACAGCGGGCTGTTTATGCTGTTGCACAAAAGCAACCTAAATTACTCCGTAAGTTTTTATTAAAATCAATTGAGTTGCAGTTGAAAGGTAAAGTGGATATGAAACACTTTACCCCAGATTACAATCCTTGGGATCAGCGCCTTTGTGTGGTGCCAGATGGTGATTTGTTTAAAATTTTACGCGATGGCCGTGCATCTGTTGAAACCGATCAAATTGAAAGTTTTACTGAAAATGGCATTCAATTGAAATCAGGTAAACATCTTGATGCAGATGTAGTAATTTCTGCTACAGGTCTCAACATTCAAATTTTAGGCGGCATTAGTGCCACAATCGATGGACAGCCACTGAATACCTCAAAACATATGTTATATCGTGGTGTTATGGTCAGTGATGTACCCAATATGGCGATGATTATTGGCTATATTAATGCATCATGGACTTTAAAAGTGGATATTGCTTCTGAATACATCTGTAAATTGATTAACTATATGGATCAAAATGGTTATAACCAAGTGATTCCTCAAGGTGATGCGACCGAGTTGTTAGAAGATACGGTGATGGGCAGTTTGACGTCAGGCTATATTGCACGTGCAGCAGATGTGATGCCAAAACAGGGTAAACATGCACCGTGGAAAGTCAGCAATAACTATTTGGCAGATCGTAAAGAATTAAAGCATGCTTCATTTGAAGATGGAGTGCTGAAATTTGAAAAAAAGTCAGATCAAGTGGCGGCTAAACCCAGATTAGTATCTTAAGGCAGTTATAGAAAAAGGAGCATCATGCTCCTTTTTTTTGCTTTAGATGAGTGACTTTAGGGTTTTATTTGATGCGCTTTATTTGTTGAAAAATATATCATGTTGAAAATAAGGAAAAGCACACAGGGTTAATGTGAATATTCAAGAACATTCAGAATTTATAAAATTAAATGATTATGAGCTATATACCCAAGCTTGGCAGCCTGAAACAGCAGATAAAGATGTAACTTTGGCCCCGATTATATTGATGCATGATTCACTGGGGAGTGTGGATTTGTGGCGTGATTTTCCTGCGCAATTGGCTGCTGAGTCTAGCAGAACGGTAATAGCGTATGATCGCTTGGGCTTCGGGAAATCATCAGCGAACCCTGATGCATTAAGTACGGATTTTGTCTATGCCGAAGCACAGCAGGGCTTTAAGGCGCTTCTTCAACATTATTCTATTCAACAGTTTATCGTGATGGGGCATAGTGTTGGCGGAGGAATGTCTGTTGTGATTGCCAGTGAATATACTGAACAATGTCAAGGTCTGATTACTATATCAGCACAGTATGAAGTGGAAGAACTCACATTATCGGGTATACGTGAAGCTAAAACAGGGTTTGCGCAGCCTGGACAGCTTGAACGCTTGGCTAAATATCATGGGGATAAAGCCCAATGGGTTTTGGATGCTTGGACTGAAACTTGGCTCTCACCGAGTTTTCGTCAATGGAACCTCGAGCAATATGTTGGAAAAGTACAGTGTGCAAGCTTGATCATCCATGGAGAACTGGATGAATACGGGACGACAGCACAAGCTCAGAAACTTTTTTCGGGTATACAAGGTGATGCTGAACTAGAGATTTTGGAAGGGCTTCATCACATGCCGCATAAAGAGCAACCCGCATTGGCCACTGCACTGATCTGTGATTTTGTGAATGATTTAAGTTGATATCGAAAGAATGAAAAAAGCCCATCAGATGATGGGCTTTGTTGTTATAAAGAGCGGGAAATCAGCTCTTTCATAATTTCATTGGTACCTGCATAAATACGATTGGCTCGATTGTCGATATAAGCCCGTGCAATTGGATATTCAAGCATATAGCCATAGCCACCATGCAACTGCAGACATTCATCCACAACTTTGGAAAACATTTCTGAAATTTTGTATTTAGCAGCGGCTGCAGCGTCAATACCGAGCTGTTCCTCAAGTTGTAGTTCCATACAGCGATCTAGATAAGCTCGACAAAAATCGATCTCAGTACGTAGTTCTGCCAATTTAAAACGGGTGTTTTGGAAACTTGATACGGTCTTGCCAAATGCCTTACGTTCTTTGGTGTATTGAACTGTGTGCGCAAAGGCTGCTTCTGCACCGGCTTGGCAAATAATCGCAACCAACATGCGCTCCCAAGCCAATTCCTTCATCAGCATCATAAAGCCCATACCTTGCATGCCGAGTAAGTTGCTTTTAGGGACGCGGACATTATCAAAGAACAGTTCACAGGTATCCTGACCTTTCATGCCAATTTTGTTTAAAGGTTTGCCTTTACTAAAACCGACGCGATCTGCCTCGACGATAATTAGCGATAAATTAGCTGAGCCTTTTTCACTATTGCCTGTCTTACAGACCACAATCGCCATGTCACATAAATAGCCATTGGTGATAAAAATTTTTGACCCATTAATAATATAGTCATCACCATCTTCTGTAGCAGTTGTGCGTACGGCTTGTAGGTCTGAACCTGTGCCCGGTTCGGTCATTGCAATGGCAGTCACAGTTTCGCCAGAAGCCATTTTCGGCAGCCAATGCAGCTTTTGTTCTTCATTGCCAAAGTTATGAATATAATTGGCCACGATGTCGGAATGCAGTGAAAAGCCGGTAGAGGAGTCCATGGCATAGGCCTGCTCTTCAATCAGAATCATGCTATAAAGCCGGTCTACACCATAGCCGCCATAAGCTTCGGGCATTGTTGGACAAAGCAAGCCCATGGCACCGGCTTTATTCCATAAGTCACGGTCAATATGTTGTTGTTTTTCATATTTTTCGATATTGGGCACAACTTCTTTTTCATAAAATTTTCGTACTGTTTCACGAAATGTATCATGTTCTGCATTAAATAATTGACGTGGCAGCATGTTGTTGAGTGGGCGAATCGCTCCAGATTGCATTTTGAATATCCTATTCATTTTTATGGCTTTGTCTCAACTTATAAGATGCAGCGAGTGACTGCAATGTGCAGAACATTCAAAAGCAGGAAATGCGATGAAGCATTCGGTCAATCTGTGAAAACACTCCACTTCAATGGGGTGGATGAGTTACACTAGACGGGTTCAAAGATTGGGGAAGACAATGACTGATGAAATCAGCTTAGAAGAGCGTAAAGTGATCTACCGTGCACGTCGTGGTTTAAAAGAGATTGATGTTTATTTTGATCCCTACGTCAAAAATTACTATTTACAAGCCGATGCAGCTGAAAAAGACATGTTTGCAGAACTCGTTGCTGCAGAAGATCCAGATTTGTTGGATTGGTTTATGGAAGTTAGTGAACCGCCACGTCCTGAATTAAAAACGTTTATTCAAAAATTAAAACATTACGTTCATGGATAATCGGCAATTCAAACTGAAACGCAGTTTTTTATCGCATGCGTTTCAGTTTTTTATTTTTGCGGTATTGATGACGCTGCTTTATCAGTTACTAACGCCCATGCTTTGGGGGATATTTTTTCTCATCGGGCTAGTGGTTTATGTTCTGTTTTTCCGTAAGCATTTACACGTCACCAGTCTAGAATATTTGGATGGAACTGATTGGTCTTTGCAACGACTGAACCGCCCAGTACAACGTGTTCAAATTAGCCATATTTTGGATCATCAAATGTATATTGTGGTGTACTTTATGCATGCACGTGCAAAACCGGTGATTATTTGGCGCGATCAATTGTCATTGAAACAGTGGAAATCACTCAAAGTATTGGCCAAAATGATCTAATTGTTAGACAGCCTTATTTTTTAAAATTCAATAAAATACAAATATTTCATTATCTTATCTTGTAGGTAAAATAATCTTGTCTGACAGGATTGGATTTTATTGGCAAAATATTTAAATTGTCAGACAATTTTAAGCTGTGCGGTGATCCTCTGCCTATATATTAGCCTTACCAACAGCCCTTAAAGGAAATCATCATGATGATGCCAACTTGGATGTTTCTGGTAATAGCGATTGTGTTAGCAATTGTTATAGGACGACTAGGAACAGTGCTGAAGGAACAGTTAACTCAAAAATAAGCAGTCAAACGCTTTCACAGTTAATAAGTAGCATGTGCCGAACCGTCGCTATGCTACTTTTTTTTGCCTAAAATTTAGTCTTTCTAAAAAATCAGTCAATTGCATTCAGCGTGATTCATGGCACAGTGTGTCGTTCAAATTAGAGCAAATACTCTTTTATTCATTTTTTGCTTCTGATATGTTTGTCGTGATGGACATAACACAATTATAGAGGACAGGAAAATGTCGAGCGTCCAAAAAATATGCCAGGGTGTGGCAGTTGTAGCAATAACAAGTACATTATTCGCGGGTTGTTCGCAGGTTGTAAAAACCGGTGCTAATGTCGCACTCGGATTTACTGAAAAACATATTGTGCCACCCATTTTAGCCATGGAAGATGCTGAAATGGTGTGTAATTCAGGTAATTCATTAACTCCAGCCATTATGGCCACCAAAGATATGGGCGCAGACCCAACACGTGTGGCTGTGTTGATGTATTCAGCAGCAGGGATTTGTGCAGAACAAAAAGCCTTGGACGCAGAGTTACGCTATTTACGTGCATCTAAAGCCAACCAAGTGACCGAAGCACAGGATGCCCGTGTTGAGCAAAAGCGTTGGGCGGCACTTGCGGCACAGCGTCAATATACCGGCTATCAATTATTTCAAGATCGTTTTGAAAAGAAGTATAAGAAAAGTCTAGGTGAAGGCTGTCCAAAAATGAACAGCGACATTGACCAAACAGTGTATATGTTGGGAATGTTAAGTGGCTTACAGGCCATGACCAATGATATTAACTCAGGTGGGGCGGTAAACGTTCCGAAAGACATTGCTGCGATCGTTGAACGCGGTATGGTGTGTCTGAATAATGAAAAATTCTGGGGCGCACCAAATGCAACCCGCGCTGTGATCTGGACGTTATTGCCGGGTGCAGGAGATGGAAAACCTGATCCATACCAAACCTTAAAACAATCGGCGCAAATTGGTGAGCAAAAAGGCGTAAGACTGTCACATGCGTTATATGCAGTTGCTGCACAAGCCAGTGGCGATGATGCGAAAATCCGTGATGCCTTACGTACCTTTGCACAAGCGCGTAGTGATGAAAAACCTGTTAACCCGCAATTTAAGCTTATCGACAGTATGGCTGAAAGCATGGTGAAAGGGATTTCAGATCGTTATTGGACTGAACATACAGGCGTTCGTACCGGTGATGATGGTATGGAACATTTCTGGGATGAAAGTGCCAATAGTTCCGAGCTTGATGATTTGTTTAGTGGTGATGCTGAAAGCAGTGGTGCTACAGAAACGAGTGGTGCTGCAACAAATTAATAAAGCATGTAGTCCAAATGTGAGGTACAGGAGGAGCGAAAATGAAAACACAATTTTTAATTCCGAAAATTGTCTTTCTTGCCGTATTCGTTTCGATCTGTGCCTCGCTACAGGTATTTAAAGACTATTTTATCTACTGGCAAGATGATTTATTTCATGACTTTTGGCGCTTATGGACGGCCCATTGGGTTCATGTTGGTTGGATTCATTTTGCTTTAAATATGTTGGCCTTTATCTGCTTACCGTTTATTTTTCCAAGAGTTTCAATATGGCACTTTGTTGCCATCTTATTGATTTTATCCCCTTTAATCAGTCTAAGTTTCTATTTTTTCCTTCCCGATATTGAAGCCTATGCAGGATTATCTGGTGTCTTGCATGGCGCCTATGTTGCGGTCGCTTGCGTACATTTAATGTATAAGCGGGAGCGAAATTTTGCAGCCTTTGTCCTCTTGCTGATTTTGGCAAAATTGGTGTGGGAAAATACCGTGGGGAACACCGGAACGGCTGAATTAATAGGAAGCCCCGTTTTAGTCGAAGCTCATTTATTGGGGGTGATTTGGGGCATTGTCATCGCCGTGTTTTATCTTATTGGTAATTATTTCTGGGATCGCTAGCGCACTTTAGGTGATTGGGTTGACAAAAAAAACCGAAAAGAAAATACATATTGTCATTTTAATGTTTTGAATATTGATGCAAATTTAAACGTAATAATAAAACAGTTAGGTCAGGGAAAGGAACTTCTCGAGCCGATAAGGAAAAGGATGCTTAGCCCCGCTAGGCTCCAAAATAAAAAATAGGAAGACTCATGCAAAATGATGCACAAAACAGATCCGGCATCGTCGGGCTGTTAAGGTATGTCTGGACAGAATGGATTTCGACTCTAGTCGTGTTGATCTTGCTTCTGCTTACATTGATTATCGGGACAGGGGAGATGATTCATGGTCAGCTTCTGCGTACTGGTGAGCGTTTGTATGGTAATGAAAGCATTGGGATGCAGTATTCATTTTTACGTGCAGAACCGACCAAGCCAGATTGTGACCGCCACCCAGATGTAGAAAAAATGGTGCAAACGCAAATGAAAGCCAATGCGGCGGATGAATTTGCTGACATTTTTGGTACAGCATCTGAATCCGATGTACGTGCATCGGTCATGGCGGGTGTACAGCAATGTGAAGAAAAATTCCAATTTTATGACAAAGCAAAAGCTTATTTAGATGAGCATCCAAGTATTCGTACTTATCGTGCGATTGAAACGACATTCTTTGGCATCTTTAAATTTGGTTCCGAAAACCGTGTATTGATTCTTTTACTGATGGTCTTGGTGTCTGCCATTACTGCTTCAGTGAAGTTCCATCATATTGGTCTACGTGCGCCAACAACACGCTTGGATTATAAAGTCTATGCTTTATTCATGGCGATTGGGAATGGCCTATTAACCTTCTCGGTATATAGTCAGTTTAATTCAGTCCTAAATTCTGGGGTGAAATCGACCACAGAAACCTTGGCGGTATATTGGTTGTGGCTAGCCCTGTTTGGTATTGTCACCCTCATCAGTATTTATCAGTTCTTTAAACCACCTGCGGCGAAAGAACCGGGGCCGGGGAATATTGGTTTTGCGCTATTGAGTGTACCGTTGTATGCCTTTATGGCGATTATTACGGGTGTAGCATTTACCTTCTTTATGGACTACCCAATGGGTCAGGGGATTTACCTCGGACAATTGGTCGAATTCTCTGGGATTTTCCTGAACCTTGCACTGTTTATTTGGGCCGGGATGTTATTGACCCAAACGCGCGTGATGGATTTGTTCTTGGGGATTTTACGTCCATGGAACTTAGCACCTGAGACTTTGACGTGGTTAATTCTGATTGCCGCGGCTATTCCAACTGCTTATACCGGTGCTTCGGGGATCTTTGTTGTAGCAGCAGGTGCAATTATTTATAAAGAAGTGTGGAACTCTGGCTCTCGTCGTCAGTTCGCACTCGCTGTATCTGCAATGTCAGGTTCCTTAGGTGTGGTCATCCGTCCATGTCTATTGATTATCCTGATCTCGATGCTTGATAGCCGCCATGTGACGTCAGATGAGCTATTTGATCACGGTATCTATGTGTTCTGGCTCACAGCATTCTTGTTCTTGGGTATTTCACTGTTCTTGGCAGAAACACGTTTCCGTGTGGCATCGCCGAAAGTGGCTATTCCGGGCATGCTGAAAGCGTTCATTCCTGTGATTCCGTATATCGTACTGACCTTGCTTGTCATTGCTTTCTACAAGTACGGTTTAGATACACAAATGGATGAGTTCACCGCGCCTGTGGTTCTACCGATTATTCTGATTGTTTACATTATGTTTGACCGTTGGTTTGCAGATCGTTTTACTTCGCAAACTGTAGATGCACATGAACAACTCAGCTTACAACATGAGCAAAGTTCTGAGTTCATGCGTGAACATGGTGGACATGGGGCTAACCGTCGTGGTTTCGGTAGTTCAATTTGGTTTGCTTCTTCAGAAACGGTTGGACACATTGGCGCATTAATTATCTTAATGGCCTTGTCGGCAAGTGTCGGCGGTTTGATTGAACGGACAGAAATCGTTGAATTATTACCAACGCATTTGGGCAATATCTATATTTCGTTGGCCTTTATCGCATTGTTATTGGCGATTATTGGTATGACGACAGATCCATTCGGGGCAGTAATTTTGGTTGCAGCAACGATTGCACCAGTAGCCTACGAAAATGGTATCCATCCGATTCACTTCTGGATGATCGTTTTGGTTGCCTTTGAGCTCGGTTATGTTTCGCCACCTGTAGCGCTGAATCACTTGTTGACACGACTCTCCGTCGGGGATGAGGAGGTGCGGGCAGCAGATGCAGAAGCAAAAGCCCAATACACCAATTTCTATTATCGCTATGAACGTTGGATTTTACCGATCCTTGTATTGTTCCCAGCTTTGGTGATCGTGACTTATGCGCCTTATATTCTGAAACTGTTTGGTTGGTACCAATAAATTCGCAGTGAGCTATACAAAAAGCACCTTCGGGTGCTTTTTTATTGAATAAGGGGCTGTGCGATTGATGGTAAGTGAATGAGACTATTATGACTCTTTAAATTTATTTTGTAGGATCGGACTACAAAGCAAAATCGCTAAAAATATAAAAGCAAAGCCGAATAGGCTGTAAATATCTGGCAATTCTTGCCACAGTGTAAAGCCCCAAATACCGGCAAAAATAATCGCTATATAGTTGACAGGACCAATTTGACCTGCGGGTGCAAGCTTATAGGCATTGGACATAAAAATTTGACTGATATTGGCCAAAAGTCCCGCTGTAATCAGAAAAGCTAACTCCTTTAAACTATAAGGACGCCAGAGCCAGAGCATCGGGATCATCGATATGAACGTGCCAAAAAAGCAGAAATAAAACACGATGCGTTCAGGTGGTTCAGTTGCTGTAAGGGCACGGACAGTGACAAATGCCATGGCTGCCAAGAAGCTTGCGGTTAGTCCGATGAGTGATAACTGATTGAACATTCCTGCATCGGGCTTTGCGACGAAGAGGACGCCAATCAAACCAATGACTGCGGCAATGAGCATACTCAGGGTCATTTTTTCTTTTAAAAATAACCATGCAATTAAGGGGATGAAGATCGGCGAGGAATAGGTGAAGACCATGGCATTGGAGAGTTTTAAGTGGGCAATGGCATAAAAAAAGCCATACATTGCCACCAAGCCTACGATTGAACGCCATGTATGCATCCACAGTTTTTCAGTTCTAAAAAATGTGCTGCCTTTTTGTAGGATCAAAGGTAGAAAGATCAATAAGCCAACCGCATTGCGAAAAAATACGATGGTGGCATTATCTACCGTGTGAGATGCATAGCGTATACAAACCCCCATGATGGAAAAAAGCAGCGCTGATAGCATGAGAAAGCCAATTGCTTTGGGGATATTTTGTGGCGTTGTAGTAGTGGACATAACAAAAAGGCTAGAAAATCTGATGATATTCTAGCCTATAAGTATGCATGGTGTAGCAGAAGTCGGTTATTTTGCTTGTTGTGCTAACTGGGCTTCGAGTAATTTAATTTGTTCTTCTTTCAGTTTAATCAGCTCATCTGCATCAGAATGCTGCTGTTTTAAACTTTGCTCCTGATCATTCAATTGTTGTTGAATGTCATCTAATTTGGCAATTTCCTCTTTGGCTAAAGAGGCATTTTCAGGTACAGCTGCATCTAAAATGTCTTCTTCGACCAATTTAAGGGTTTCAGTCTCTGCGACAGGGACTGATGCTTCAGTTTCAGATTGGACTGGGACTGCAACAGGCGGTTTAGCCGGTGCAGCGACCATTTCTTCTTGAAGCGCAGATTTATCTGCTGTACTGCTGCTTAACCATTGATATGCAAAAAAGATAGCAATCAATAACGTTAAGCCCCCAATGATTCCAACTAACAATTTTGGATTATGTCTTTGATCTTCTGTCATTGCTTGACCTTAATTTTTATTTAGGCTGACGTGGCTTAAATTGGATCACACCGATATCGTCTGGCACGGCAGGTTGTTCAGGTTGATCGACATGAGTCGGTCGATTTTCACTGTAACCACAATCAATGCATTCGATCCATTCGTCTTCGCCAGAGGTCAGCATGACAACCCGGTCCATCGCTTGGCATTTTGGACATTTTGCACCTGCAATGAAGCGTCGTTTAATGGTCATCATACTTACCTTGAATCTAACTAAGGTCCCTAGTTTAAGCGTTTTTAGATGCGTTCGTCCAACCTTGATGACGCAGCAAAGCATCTATTTTTGGCTCGCGTCCGCGGAAATTGATAAATGCGTCAAGTGCCGTATCTTTTCCGCCAACTGCTAGAATAAATTGTCTAAACGACTTGCCAGTCGAAGTATTAAAAATTCCTTCATTTTCGAATCGGTCGAAGGCATCACTTGCCAAAACCTCTGCCCATTTGTATGAATAATAGCCAGCAGCGTAACCACCTGCGAAGATATGACTGAAACCATGTTGGAAACGGTTGTACGAAGTGGTGGGTGCAACTGCATATTTTTGACGAATATCATCTAAGGTTTGTTGGATGCCTGCAGCGTCCAAAGCAGGGTTGGCCTTATGGATATTTAAGTCAAACATGGCAAATTCAATTTGACGTAAAGTTTGCATCCCAGACTGGAAGAAACGTGCATCTTGCAGTGCTTTTAGCAGATCGGCTGGTAAAGTTTGTTTTGATTCGATATGTTCACTGAGTAAATCTAAACTTTCTTGATCCCAAGTCCAAAACTCCATGAATTGACTTGGCAGCTCTACAGCATCCCACGCCACGCCATGTGTACCAGCCACAGCAATATTATCGACTTCAGTAAGCATGTGATGTAAGCCATGACCAAATTCGTGGAACAGCGTTGTTACTTCATCATGAGTGAGTAAAGCAGCTTGCTCACCGACAGGTGGGGTAAAGTTGCAGACCATGTAGCAAATTGGTTTTTGCAGACCATTTTCAGTTTGCATGCGTGAACGGAAGCCGCTCATCCATGCGCCGCCACGTTTGCCACTTCGTGCATACAGGTCAAAGTAGAAACCGCCAATCACGTTGCCTTGATCTTCAAGTTCAAAATAACGTGCATCGGGATGCCAAACAGGCGCTTCACGCTCGATTACATTGATGCCATAGAGACGATTTACAATGCTGAACAAGCCTTGAATAATTTTAGGTGCAGGGAAGTAGGGCTTCAGGTCTTCTTGTGACAAATTAAATTGTTTAACTTTGAGTTTTTCTGAATAGAAAGTGGCATCCCACGGTTGCAACTCAGTGATACCGTCTTGCGCTGCAATGGCTTTCAGTTCAGCGATTTCTTTCTCTGCTGGCGCACGCGCATGTTCTGCCAGTTCAATCAGGAACTGATCTACAGTTGCCACATCGGGTGCCATTTTGCTTGCTAAAGACAATTCGGCGTAGTTGTTAAAACCAAGCAGGCTAGCCATTTCCTGACGTAGTTTCAAGATTTCTTCCATGACCGCTGTATTATCAAATTCAGCAGAGTCTGCCTGATCAGAAGCACGTGTGGTATAGGCTTTATAGAGTGCTTCACGCACTTCGCGGTCTTCTGCATAGGTCATAATGGCAATATAAGACGGGAAGTCGAGTGTGGCTACAGCCTGTTCGAGTTCGCGTTGCTGACCATATTGTTTCAGAAGTTCAATACTGCCTTGAGGTAGTCCTTTGAGCTGCGCTTCAGTTAAAGGTTTGAAGTAGGCTTGGGTGGCATCCAATACGTGATTGGAAAAGTCTGATGATAACTGTGAAAGTCGTGCAGATATTTCTGCATAGCGTTTTTTCGCTTCACCTTCTAAGGCTACGCCTGAAAGTTTAAAATCTCGTAACGCAAGTTTAATCGCGCTTTGCTGTGCTGCAGGAAGCGTGTCAAATACACTGTTGTCATGTACATGCTGATACGTTTGATACAACACTGTATGTTGACCTAGCTGCGTATAGTACTCACTCAGGCTGGGTAATAAAGATTGGTAGAGCTCTCGAGTTTCAGCATTATTCATCACGGCGTTCAGATGCGACAGCACGCCCCAAGCTTCACTCATATTATTTTCAAGATCATCGACCTGTTCTAACGTATTTAGTTGTTTTTGTACCGAATCTGGAATAACTGTCAGTTCATTTAGAAATTGTTGACCGTGTTGAATCGCATTTTGAATTTTTTCTTTGAGTTGATCTAAAGTGATTTGATCAAATTGAGGAACGGGCAAAGTTGCCTTTTCTAAAGTCATATTTTCTACTTCATATAAATCCTGAGTTATTTATAGATGTAGGGTTTGTTGCGGGTTAAATCAAGGTTTATATTTTTATTCTTTATTATGAAATAAAAAGCCTACATGTAATGCAGGCTTAATGATGAATTAACAATCAGGATCAATCACAAAACTTGTTTGATTGAATTTCTGCCACGAGCCTGTTGCCGCACCATCAACCACTAAAATAGAAATAATTCCCCAGTCGACTAAAACCCCGAGAAGGGTTGTAGGGTCAAACGTTTTTGTAGGAACGACTGTAGTCGTTTTACAGCCTGTTTTTTCAGCCTTTAAAACATAGTTTTCTTTCTTTTTAAAAGTATAAACAGCATTGTTTTTACCCATATACTCTTCATTCACATAGAGCTTGGCATCGGCATCGTTACTACGAATGTTGACCGTTTGAGATGAACCATTAAACATGGTTGCACAGCCTGTGCTGAATAAAATTGAACATGTTAGTAGTGCAGTAAATATTGTTTTCATAATAACCCCCGTTAAAAGACGGCTAGAAGATAGCAATATTTGTTGAAATGTCAAACATTTAATTTTAATTTCAGAATCAAAAAGAGCGCCGAAGCGCTCTTTTCTTTCAACCTTAATCCGCAGATGATTTTGCATTGGATTTTTTCTTTTTCGGTTTGGATTTTTTCTTCACTTTATCTTTAGCCTTCGCTTCAGATTTGCCTGCAGATTTTTTAGCAGGCTTTTTACCGAATGAACTGGGCTTAGATTTCGACTTTTTGCGTCGTATGGGCTGTTCTCTATCTTCAGCAACGTTGGTTTTACGTTCTGAAAAGACTTCTTCTTTGGCTGTAGGTTTTGCAACACGAGGGGCACGTGCGCGAATAGCGCGACCTGCATGGCTCAATTGTTGAATCAATTCAAAGTCAATTTTGCGCTCTTCTAGGTTTACACCAGCGACTTTAATTTTCACTTCATCGCCGAGACTGAAAACTTGACCGCGAGATTGACCAATTAAGCTCTGACTTGGTTGGTCATAGACAAAGAAGTCATCACCCAATTGGCTGACGTGGATCATGCCATCAACATATAAGTCTTTGAGCGTTACAAACAGGCCAAATTCAGCAGTCGCACTGATGGTGCCGACAAACTCTTCACCCAAATGCTGCTGCATGTAATGGCACTTCAACCATGTAGTGACAGAACGTGAAGCTTCATCTGCACGGCGTTCGGTCGCAGAGAAGTGTTCACCTGCATCATCCAGCGAAGCACCAGAAATTGGGTAAGGCTTTTTCTTCAATTGTGCTTTGATGGCACGGTGAAGTAACAAGTCTGGATAACGACGGATTGGAGATGTGAAATGCGTATACGCTTCATAAGCCAAGCCAAAGTGACCTGCATTGTTCGCGCCATAATAAGCTTGCATCATTGAGCGGAGTAAAACGGCATGAATGCTTGGAGCATCAATACGGTCTTTGGTGGCATCAATCACGGCTTGATAGTCAGCTTGAGTCGGCTGTTCAGGGAATGGCAGCCCCAATAATTTCACAAAATCACGAACCTTTTGAATGCGTGAAAACTCAGGTGGCTCATGCACACGGTACAGCATTGGAATTTCATTTTTTAATGCATATTCTGCCGCTGCGACGTTTGCCAACAACATACATTCTTCAATTAGCTTATGTGCATCATTACGGCTGCGCGGTAGGATTTCATTAATACCGCCTAGCTCATCAAAGGTCATATAAGTTTCAACGGTTTCAAATTCCATCGCGTGGCGTTCAGCACGTAAGCCTTTCAACACTTGATACAATTGGAATAAGGTATTGACCGATTTACGTACATCACGGTCGTCAGGAATGGCTTGACTATTACCCTCAAAATATTCGGCCACTTGAGTATAGGTCAAACGAGCTTTTGAATGCATTACACCCGGATAGAACTCAAACTTAGTGACACGACCCGCGCGAGATAAGTTTAAATCACAGACCATACATAAACGGTCTACGTGTGGGTTCAAAGAACATAAACCATTCGACAGCGCTTCAGGCAACATCGGCAATACAAAATGAGGGAAGTACACCGATGTACCGCGCTCTTGAGCTTCGTCATCGAGCGGTTTACCCGGACGTACATAATGGCTGACATCGGCAATTGCTACCACAACGCGATAACCACCACCCGGACGTTTTTCCGCATACACGGCATCATCGAAGTCACGGGCATCTTCACCATCAATGGTGACAAGTGCTAAATCACGTAAATCGACACGACCTTCACGGTCTTGTTCTGACGGTTCTTTAAAGCTGTCGGCTTCTTGTTGTACTGCTTCAGGGAATTCGTAAGGTAAACCAAATTCTAAAATGGTTTGCGGAATAATAATTTCAGTGTCTGCTTTATCAGCCATCGACTGAACAATATGACCTGTCGCAAATTCTTCTTTGGTTGGGTAGCTGTCAATCGCAATACGTACAGAGTCACCGAGTTTGACTTTGGCATGCTCGATTAATTCTCTTTCTAACGTAATCGGTTGGTGTGCATTGGGATTTGCCGGCTGAATAAAATATTCGCCTTCATACTCAGACACTTTACCGATAATTTCTTTGACACGATGCTGTAGAACTTCAGTAATAAAGCCCCATGCTTTGCCTTTACGGTCTACCGAAGTTTGGCGGACTTTAACACGGTCACCATTAAACACCTGACGTAACTCACGCTCAGGAAGTAAAAGGTCATCTTCACCGCTAATATTGGCTGTGCCTAAACCTTTTGAGTTGATATAAACCGTTGCTTCATGAGTCGGTTGCTCAGCTGCAAGCTGGAACTTAAATCCATCTTTCATCAACTGACCATCTCGAACCATCGCAATCAGACGATGACTCAGTGCATCAATACTTTTTTGATCGGCAATTTCAAAATGTTCTACAAGATCGGCATGCGACATTGCAGTTTTCAGTTGTTCAATCGTCTCTTGAATCAGAGTACGGCTTGGAATTGGATTGTCATAACGTTCGGCTTCAGCTTTTGCTTCAGGGTCGACCCAGTTTTTCATATGTATTTGGCTTCAAATCAGAAGATTAGGATTAGCATAAGTCATGCAAGCAGATACTGCACGCAATTGATTGCAATAAAGTGTTTTATGCCGATATTTTATAAGGTTTAAAGCTGAAAAGTAGGGGACAGCAGTGCGTGCTGAACTAATTTTGCACTAATTTTTTGAAAATCGTTTAAAAAATATCTAATTGAGTAAAAAAATGAAAAAAATATAACGACTGTGCTTGCAGTCGTATCATGATCTTTGTATTATGGCGGCACGTTACGGTGAGATGGGTGAGTGGCTGAAACCACATCCCTGCTAAGGATGCATACGGGCAACTGTATCGAGGGTTCGAATCCCTCTCTCACCGCCACGATTTACTTATGTCGCGCTCATAGCTCAGCTGGATAGAGCACTTGGCTACGAACTAAGGGGTCGGGAGTTCGAATCTCTCTGAGCGCACCAATAAGTAAATCTGAAAACGTAGTCTTTTAAGACGACACAAGTTACGCGCTCATAGCTCAGCTGGATAGAGCACTTGGCTACGAACTAAGGGGTCGGGAGTTCGAATCTCTCTGAGCGCACCAACTTGAACAAATTACCGCACATGTTGCGGTTTTTTTGTGCTTGTGATTTATCGCTTTGATATAGCTGTCTTTTGTTTGGATTCTATTAAGCGTTCTATTTCATAAAACTACCCATCAGTAAATTTCAATTTTGCTTATCTTCTATAGATAACCCTTTTTTCAGATATTCATAGTAATGCAATTTTTTTAAATCTAAGTTTAAAAAGAATTGGGTGAGTTAAAGCAGTGATTCAATGATGGCGATAGATTTGTTATCTATCTTGAGCATTTATACGTGAGTATTGCTAAGTTTAAATTCCAAACTTGTGATGCAAAAGCCATTAAAAAAGTAAATCTGGCTGATTTTTAGCGTGTTTAAAGGGCAATTGTTTATTTGCTGTGCGTTTGGTTAAATTTATATGAAAAAGCTCTTAACAAAAAATAAAAATCACGTATAATGAGCCTCATCAAGACGTCGCGCTCATAGCTCAGCTGGATAGAGCACTTGGCTACGAACTAAGGGGTCGGGAGTTCGAATCTCTCTGAGCGCACCAACTTGATCAAGATTGAAAAAGCCGCACATGTGCGGTTTTTTTGTGTCTGAAATATAGCTAAAACCAATAAATTCAGCTTATCAATTAAGGTTCTAATTTAACTTCTGTTTAACTTTGAGTGCAAAGACTGTATTACCGCCTAAAGCCGGCAGCATGTCGTGATACGGCATACTGCGCATGGCGCGAAGTAAAAACGGTGCTTTGTCATCAATCTTCACCGCACTGGTCAATTGTAATAACGACCCTTGTTGTAAGGGGCGAATATGCATAGCACCTCGGACAAACTTTAAGTCCCCACCGGTTGCGGTGTATTGATTTTGCAATAAATCGGGATAGTTAAAACGCATTTTAAAATCGAAGGGAATATTGATCACACCTAAACCCACCGAAATTTTATAGTCGGCATCCATGAGGTGCGGATTAATTTTCTGCACTTGCATATGTTTGACTTGTCTTGGAAATAAATGCTTGAACGAAGACACATTAATCCAACGCTGTAAGCTCGAAGGCTCTTGTGCATAATATTGAAAACTGGTGCTAAAGCGCATCAATTCATAATTTTGCCCAAAGGGAACGCGCTGCGCTGTCAAAATAAAGGACACAGGTTCTTTCGAGCTTTGACTTAATTGAGTGACTTTGTCGAGTTGAGAGGCATTTAATTTGAGTTCAGGCAATTGATTTGCAGCGAGAGTTTCACTACTAAAAGCTTTAAATCGACGCTGTAATGATTCGAGTAAAAAACCATTGGTTCCCGCAGGAATCCCTAATTTAGCATCGGGTAAGGCATTTAATATTTTGCTAAACAAAAAACCTTTGGGCTGATTTAAATCGCCCCATTGGGTCACACTAATCAAGGTGTGTTGAGCATCGATCTCAAACCATTCAATTTTTCCTGCACCAAAGGGCACCGGTGCTTGCAGAACCAAACTATTAATGCTGTTGTGATCAATTTGGTGCTGCATCACCACGGTTTCTTTAAAGTTTAAAACTGGAATCGGCGTCGGGATGTGGATGCGATATTCAACTTGGCTGGTTGAACCTTGCTGTTGCAAAACCTCAGCAGATTTTAGTGTGGGAAATAAGCCAGCATAGTTTGGATAATTACTGAGTAATCTTGCCACATTTTTGCTGTTGGTTGGGACAACCACGGCGGCACTTTGAAATTTACCAACGACTTTTTGACCTGCTTTCATCGTGGGCAAACTAATCTGTTGTGAGGGATGCGCAAAAATCACGATGTGATCACCAGCAAGATTGGCCAAGGCTTTGGCATTGCCATTAAACAAGTCCAAACTACTAGGAATTTGGGGTTGCCATTGAACGAATTTGGCCCAACTGGTCGATATGCTCAGTCCACTCAGAAACACCAGTACCATGATTATTTTTGTTATCTGCATGTCACATCCTGCGTATGCAATCTTTTATTTGTTGCTGTTTTTAACGTATTTCTAGAGAGAAGGGAAGTAGTGAAGTGTTACAACCGACCATTAAAAAGCATGAAGCAAGTTTGAATTGTGGTGTAGTATTTAGCGCAATTCATTTTTAAATATTCATACGCTTATGTCTGAGAATCTACCTGCATTATCGCTGCGCTATTTTTTAAATCTAGAAGAATCACAGGATGGTTTTGCACTAGCAACTTTTGGCAAAAAGCAATTTACGCGTTTTTTAACACCAGCGATTAGCCTTGGGATTATCATCTGGGGTTTTTACTTGGGTGTAGATGGAGTTGGTGCCTACTATGTTGGGCTGGGTGCTTTCTTTTTACTCCTTCAAGGCATCATGCGTTATTGGTTTTTACCGATGATGTTTAAACGCCAGTTTGTAAAATACCAATTAGGCAAAAGTGAACAAGGTATTGATTTATTTCAAGACTATGCAGAAATTCATGCCAATGGTCGTAAGAATGTCTTCCATTATGCTGAAGTGGCAAATTTTGCTGAAGGCAAATTGACCTATATGCTTGAACTGAAAAATAAAACCGTGATTATTGTGCCGAAAAGTGCATTTAAAAATACTGCGGACCAAGCGATTTTTACCAATACTTTTCAGCACTAAGACAATCTATTCATAACAAAAGAGGGAGTAGTATGCAGTCACGTCCATCTAAAATTGTTTGCGTCGGTCGTAGTTATGCAGATCATGCCAAAGAATTAGGCAATGCAATTCCTGACCGTCCTGTACTTTTTATGAAGCCGCCAAGTGCATTAACCGCATTAGACCAAGGCATCTCATGGAATCCTGTATGGGGCAGTTGTCACTATGAATGCGAATTAAGTTTACGTATTGATCGTCCTTTATCGGCTGAAACTGATCCTCTCAAAGCCTTAGAAGCAGTTGGAGCTGTGACTTTGGGCTTAGATCTGACTTTGCGTGATCTACAAGATGACTTAAAGAAAAAAGGTCAGCCGTGGGAACGTGCCAAAGCTTATGATGGTTCTTGCATCCTTGCGGATTGGATCGATGTCCAAGAGGTGGTTCAAGATTGGAAAAATGTGCATTACACCTTGCATATCAATGATGAACTGCGCCAGAACGGTGATACTGCATTGCTGATTTTTGATGTGGGTACTTTGTTGGCCGATATTAGCCAAGTGTTTAGTCTTGAGGCGGGTGATGTGGTCATGACGGGTACGCCTGCAGGTGTCGCGGCACTACAGTCAGGTGAGCAGTTGAAAATGACCCTAAAAGGCAAAAATCAGGATTTTGTTTGGACAACTTTTGTCAAATAATCTGTGAAAAAAATACAAAAAAGGCTGCTTAATGCAGCCTTTTTTGATTGATCTATTCGGTACTGCTTGATGGCGGTGGCTCATTCGGTTGTAAAGGACCAGTATCTTTCCATGCTTCATAGGTCTCGGCCATATGCTGTGAGTCGGTGTCTCCCAATGCACCTACTTTGGCATACCATTGTCGCGCTTTTTCACCATCTCGAATATCATAATGATAATAATGTGCCATTTTCATCGCCGCGTCAGCATCTTGCCCTTGTTCTGCGGCATAGCTTAAATATTCAGCTGCTTTGTCGGGTGTAGACGAAGGATGTTCAGAAAAATAATGTTGATTTCCCAAGACTTTGATCGCTTCGACATTCTTTTGTTTGGCAGCTTTTTCATACCAAATTTGCGCTTGGTGCTTATCTTGAATTAAGCCTTTTCCCGTGTCGTACATCCAACCAACGGTATATTCAGCAGCAGGATCATGAGTCTTTTTTGCAAGGTCTAGCACCCAGTGTGCAAGGAAAATATTGCCATCTTGCTGCATCTTTCGAATCACTTGATCTGCATACGGGTTTCCTTGGTAGGCTTGAGTCATCAACCATGCGAATGCGTCCGTAGTGCCTTGATCCGCAGCAGCTTTGTACCAATGTACACTTTGTTCGATATTTTGTTCTGTGCCCGTTCCACTGAGGTATAAATCACCCACTTTCATTTGTGCAGTCGCATCGCCCGTTTGAGCGGTTTTGAGTGTAGATTTAAATTCACGCTGTTCTTTGGAACTACAAGCCGTTAAAAATACGGCAGATAAACACAGCGCTAAAATGGTTTTTTTATTCATTCGAAATGGAATTATTATCATTTTTCCTAGATTTTTTGATCTTAACGGATTGTTGAATCACTTTATAGAGACACTTATAGCTAAATTTAAACACATTTAGGGCTTTAAAGCGGATTTCCTAAACTGATCTGGGGTGCAAAGCATCCATTTTTTAAACATATTAATAAACGCCGAGGCATTGGCATAGCCAAGTTCTAAGGCAATATTTTCGACGGTTTGGCCTGCGTTGAGCATGGACATGGCTTTCATAACTTTGAGACGTTGTCGCCATTCATGCAGTGACATCCCGAGTTCTTTTTGACAATATCGCGCTAGAGTACGTTCCGTCATGTTTATCTGCTGTGCTAATTGCTCAAGCGCGCTCTGATCCGCAGGATGTTGATGTAAATAATCAAGCAGTTGTTTAAGGGCAGGGTGTTCCGAATGCGGTAAATAGCTACTGACCAATTTGGCTTGATGCAGTTGATCTAAGATCACTTGGAGTAAGCGTTGATATTCGGCCGTATTTTCCATGAGGTCGGCTTGTTGGTGTAAGAGACGCAAATGGCTGAAGATCGCGGTGACTAAGGGGGAACTGAGTAAAATCCCCGGTTGTTTCGGTAAGTGAGTACATAGCGATTCATGTACATATAAGGTTCCATGTGAAACCGCTGTACGATTTAAACCACTATGTTCTAAATGTGGGGGAAGCCAGATGCCATAAGGTGGAGGGGTAATATAGTCTATCTGGTTGATGTTCACTTCCATTACGCCATTAAAGGCATAGACAAACTCGCCCCAAGCATGCCCATGGACGGGATAAACAGACAGTGCAGGAGCGTCACGAAAACTGATCCACAGCGCTGCTTGAATTTCATCGTTGGTGGGAAGTTGTTGCAACTGCGTATGATCTGCACGAGCTTTATGACGCATGAGAAATTTTGCCTGAATAAGAAGATCACTTGTCTATTTTGAAGTATATATTTTATTTCTGACAGTTCTATAGTGTTGCTTGTCGTATTGTCGAGTAAATAGTGTGGAACAGCGTAAGGCGCTAGATGCAAAAGCTTCTGGCCTGATGATTATTTTGTGCATGATTTTAGGGATTCAGCAGGTCATTTTGAAATTGGCCGCGGTTGATATTGCGCCGATCATGCAAATTGCCATCCGATCGGGTTTGGCTGCGCTGTTGGTCTTTCCACTGATTCATCTCAAGCTGGGAACACATTTATATACACGCGAATACTTGCTGCCGGGTATTTGGTTGGCGTTTTTATTTTCAGCCGAATTTATTTTAGTGGCAGAATCCCTGCGCTATACCTCTGCATCACATACCGTTGTCTTGCTCTATACCGCACCGATATTCGTGGCACTAGGTTTACATTGGAAGTTGCCTGAAGAAAAGCTTACAGCGATCCAATGGGTCGGTATTTTTATTGCCTTTTCAGGAATAGTACTGTCGTTTATGGGACGTGAAAGTAGTACTACAGTCAACACTCAAGCCCTGTTGGGTGATGCGATGGCATTACTTGCTGGGGTGATGTGGGCCTTGACCACCATTTCATTAAGACTCACCAAACTCTCTGATGCACCTCCGACTCAGACCTTGTTTTATCAGTTGGTTGGTGGTTGCGTGTTTTTATTACCCGTGGCGTGGCTGACAGGACAAATGACCGTGCATTGGACGGTGTTGTCCATCAGCAGTATGATTTTTCATGTGCTCATTATTTCATTTTTTAGCCTGATGCTTTGGTTTTGGCTGTTAAGTAAATATCTGGCCAATGGTCTGGGCGTTTTTTCATTCCTTACCCCAATCTTTGGACTGGTCTTTGGCGTATTGATCTTAAATGAAACGATTGAACTGAATTTTATCTTGGGGACGGCCTTAGTAATGGTCGGAGTGATGACGGTAACCTTGCATCGGTGGTTGTCTAAATTGATGGGACGTCAGCGCACAGCGATCTAATATCATGTATAAATAAAAAAGGAGAGCTACGGCTCTCCTTTTTTATATGTACGGTTATTTTTCTTCAAAAATAGTCGCAAGTGGAATCGAGAGTTTGGCCGCGAGATAATCATCCGATTCGACCAGTTGCGGCCCAATTTTTTCCATCCAAACATCATCTGGATCGACGCGACCTAAATCTTGCCGTTTAGGGAGCGGATAGGGCAGCTTACTGTAAAAACTCCAAAAGTCCACTTGGGTTAAATTACGAACTAAAACATAATGATCATCATCTGTACGTTTAATCAGGTGTTGCTCTTCAAACAATAAAATATAGCTTGGCAGGCGGCCGATTTCATCACGCCCTAAAACCTCAAGCGCTTCTTTTTCTGTCACGCTCTGACCGAGTTTTTGCTTTTTATAAAATAATTCAAGCAAATCCATCAACATAATCACAGGATGACGTTTTTGGTCGTTGCCCGAATTGAAAGCGGTCAGTGCATAACTAATTTCTACCCCAATCAGTACGATATTCCATGAAAGGAATATCCAAAGCAGGAAAATTGGCACTGCAGCAAAAGCACCGTAAACGATTTGATAACTGGTGAAATTTGACATGACAAAACCAAAGAGGTTTTTGAGTAATTCAAATACCACCGCACTAAAGACACCCGCGATCAGCGCCGCCTTAATCGGCACACTGCGGTTGGGAATCGTCCAATACAGAATGAAAAAACCTAAAATGGTCAATGAAAAAGACAAGATCCACAGCAGAAAAGCCCCATCCAGTTCATAGCCGGCAAAATTATTGCTGAGGACATTCATAGAGGCCAAGGTAGATGACACAACAAATGCGCTACCCAGTAAGATTGGGCCTAATGAGATAATAGTCCAATAGCGCATAAAGCCAATAATGCCGCCACGTGTCTCACGCACCCGCCAAATTCGGTTAAATACTGTCTCAATGCTGGTCAGCATCATAACTGTGGTAATGAATAAAAACAGTACACCTATCACGGTCAGGTTACTGGATTTATCGGTGAATGCATTCAGTGCTTTATCAAAAGCAATTGTCGTTTTCGGTAGGAAATTACTATAAATCAATTGTTGAAGCTGTTGACGAGCAGGTTCTAAAGCTTTAATTGAGGAGATGATGACCAAGAATACGGTCAACATGGGTACCACTGCAAACAAGGTGGTATAGGTTAATGATCCTGCTTGTTCACGGCAGCGATCTGCTTCAAAACGTCGAATGACAAATAAAACAAACTGAAACCATTTCTTGTCGTAAAAGGGAAGTTTTTTTAAAAATGCTTCGATCATTCGTTCAAGTCTCGAGTTATTTTAGTCATGTTTATGCAATTTTCATCACTTAGCTTAACCAAAAAATAGGAAAAATACCGTATAGTTTTCTTTTTTCATTGAATTTATAAAAATGACGCAAGCTTATGTACTAGTGCTGTATTACAGCAAATATGGTTCAACACGTGAGATGGCACATTTGATTGCCAATGGAATTGAAGCGTCTGGAATGGCGGTAAAAATACGAACCGTTCCAAATTTATCCGCTGTGGTGACTGACGTGCAGCCCAGTATTCCTGCCGAAGGCGATATTTACTGTAGCTTAGATGACTTAGCGCATTGCTCAGGTTTAGCCCTTGGTTCGCCAACACGTTTTGGTAATATGGCGTCGGAAATGAAATATTTCTGGGATCAAACCACAGCGCTTTGGCTCAATGGCGCATTACATGGTAAACCTGCCTGTGTGTTTACCAGTTCAGGTTCAATGCATGGGGGACAGGAAAGTACTTTGCTGACCATGCTGCCACCTTTGTTTCATCACGGAATGATGGTTATGGGTTTAAGTAATGCCCATCCTGCATTATCGAATACCAAAACGGGTGGTACACCTTATGGTGCAAGCCATGTCAGTGGTCCACGCCATGATCAGTCATTGAGTCAAGATGAGCGTAACTTGTGTGAAGAGCTGGGTAAACGCCTAGGCGAAGTCGTCAAAAAGTTGATTTGATACTTACTTGCTCTAGGAAGTTGCGCTAACTTTGTAGCGAACGGGCAAGAAAAGGCTTAAATATTGCACTTTTCTTGCTTTATTTACGTGTGACGTCTTTTTATTTATGTCGTTGTATACCGACCAAAATATAAAAATAAATCTGTCGAACTATTCCTGAAATATTAAAAATAAATGATATCAACAATATATTGAAAGTTTTTAAATACAGCCTGCTCAGTGATGGTTTCGAGTCGAATATTGCTCTGTCTTTGGGCGCGTTATTTTTATTTTTGATTACATGATTTGTATTTAAATTTCTTCTTTGGGGTGTGTGATGTCTATTATTAATTTTATAATGACTTTCCTGTGTTCCGTATTGGCTGCATCTTCCTTGTGTACGGCAATGCCAGTTTATACAGTATGGATTTCCCGCAAGAGAAAAAGCCGAAGAAAAAGAATTTTTAGTGAAACAAGATCAAGTTAAAGTGGACTCAAAATCTTTAACTGATGTTTCAAAATAATTGATTCGCCATGGTTTCGAATAGCATTTCAATAGACTAGAAATACATATTAGAAAAACAATAACCTATTAAAAAAGAGCGCTGATGCGCTCTTTTTTAATATCGAAATTAGTCTTGATCCGAAGTCTTTGCAGCGTCTTCAGGCTGTTGCTCAACTTCAAATCGCTGTTTGCAGTCTAAACATTGGTAGTCGAGAAAAATATTTTGATCGACGATCACGCCGGCTTTTTTACCAAAACGGTGTCCTAGAAAACCGCCGGTAATACCGACGCTAATCGCACCGACAAAAGTCCCGATGGTTCCGCCCATAATCACGCCAAGTGGGCCTGCAGTCACACCACCAATCGCAGCACCAATAGATGCGCCAGATGCCGCACCACCAACAGTCCCTGCAGCAGTTCCTGCACCACTGAGTAAGACACCACCAATTTTTTGTAAGTTTTGTTCATGGTTACGCTTTTCAATATGGGTTGATCCACATTTTGGACATTTAACTGTCGATTCCATGTTTTGCTCTTCTGTATTCATAACTTTCCATAGCCTTAAAAAATAAAATGGCCGAATTTATGGTGCAGCATAATGTAATTTGACAGATGAGTAGTTGACCCATTCGATCAAATGTGACGATTTTCCTGAATTTTATCGAGTTTTGCACACCGATGTTTTGTCTGCTTGTAACTAAGGCGTTAAAAAGTGCGCTCTATGTCACCTTAATGGCAAATTTTTAGCAAAAAAAAGAACACCTGATGTGTTCTTTTTTCTTTTGAACGTAAACTAGTCACGAACAAATTCAACTGTACCATTCGCCAGCGATTTCACACGTGCCAATGATTCAACGCGATAACCTTTTTCAAGCAAAATATCACGACCAGGTTGGAATGATTTTTCAATCACGATACCGATACCCAACACTTCAGCACTTGCTTGATGAATAAGATCTGCAAGACCTAAAGCCGCTTGACCATTGGCCAAGAAGTCATCAATCACTAAAACTTTATCTTCAGCATTGATGTGCTTTTTAGAAATCGCGATCGTGCTTTCAGTTTGTTTGGTAAAAGAAAACACTTTTGAGCGATACAAATCATCTTTTAAGGTCAAAGATTGATATTTACGTGCAAAAATCACAGGAACACCAAGTTCAAGACCAGCCATTACTGCAGGTGCAATACCTGATGCTTCAATCGTAATGATTTTTGTGATGCCAGCATCTTTAAAAAGACGGGCAAATTCTTGACCAATTTGTTGCATCATCACAGGGTCAATTTGGTGGTTCAGGAAAGAATCGACTTTCAGAACTTCTTCAGAGAGAACGATACCTTCAGCTAAGATTTTCTGTTCCAGAGCGTGCACGGGAGAATCCTCGAGGGGCAGGTGCTTTTTAAAGCAAAAGCGTATTTTAAAAAGCACCGTGAAAAATGCAAGCGAAATTGATCAAATCAATTAATTTGTTGCACCTTTATAGCCCGTTAACAATAAACCGTAAGAGGTTTTATTGTCTTGGTGGGAAACTTTGACAGGTAGATAATCTAGTTTTGGTGCTAACCAGAAAGTCGTTTGACGGCCTGGTTTGTCATGACGCATCACGACTTTCACGGTGTCAAAAGTTCCATAAGTGGTTTTCACTTTTTCAGTGCCTTGTTTCACGAACTTACGAGCTTCAACCTCTTTGGCATCGGCAATGTAGTAATTAGATTTCAAACCACCATTTTTTAAATCTTCACGAATTTGCAATTCAGCATTGAGTTCATCTAACACACCTGATTTCCACGCAAATGAACGCGCTTTATCATCTTTTTTGGTATTAATGGTTTTTGCGCCAGCATTAAAATTAATATTCATGGTGTTGTTGTGCACCAAAATTTTGCTGCTGCGGCTAAAGCTGTTCGAGTGAATTTGGCTGCCATTTAAACTAAAACGACTGGTTTCAGTTGCAGAGGCCATCGCACCAGCTTTTGCTGCGAAAACATACGTCCAGTTATTCCCAGATTGTTTTAGGGTACGTGTTGCAGAACCCAAGTTTTTGCCGTTGTAGTTAAACTGGTAGCTTGCTTGGAATGGACTCATGGCAAATGACTGACTTGAGAAACCAGTCAAAAGCAGTGTAGTCGATACCCCAGCAACAAGACCTAAATTTTTCAAAACTGAATGTGCCATAAGTATGGTTTTCCTATTCAATAGAAGTGTGGTGGGCTAAACCACCTGATATATTTATTATGCGGCTGGATTGTGGAGAATCTCGTCGCAAATCCGTGCCTAATGTATATGTTGTGTAGCGTTTTATAGGCTCAAGATATCTAAGTACAGGATAAGTCTAGCTTTCCTTTTGCTTAATTGGCGTGACTTCATCGTCTTTTAAATTTGAATCATCCCAGTCTTCAATCCGTTCTTGCGATATCTTGGTGAACAATGCGGTTAAATTAACATTACCAATCACCACCAATTCGGCCTCACGTAAAACAGCATGGTTGACATGGACTTTGCCCAGTGTGTCGATAATCGATCGACTTTTACCGAGCCAGCGATTCAGGTCTAAATACAGTAAATCATCTTTAACTTTGATCACATTGAGCTTTTCCAAAATCATACCCAATGGATCTTGGTTGAGTACTTTTTGATAGAACCATAACGCCATGCGCACGCCCATCTTATACAGAACATTTGGATACTTCGCTTCAATCACTTGTGTATCACTAATTTGTTCAAATACGATCAATTGGGTTTGTTTGTTGAGTTCCATCTGTACCAGTTTTAAATCGACAGAGAGTGTTATGATCAGCCCGTTATAATCCAATGTGGCATACAGTCGAAGCCAGTCATCATGCAGGTCAGCATGCAAGTCTTTGAGCATTTTCACATTATCGGTCACAAAGCGCTGAAACGTCGCATTTAAAAACACTTGAGACATTGGGAATTCACGCTCATCTTCAATAAATCCTTCAGCTTTTTGGTACACTTGACGTATACGTTTAGCGATATTGGAAACTAGCGTTTGCATAAGAAGTGCATCCTGACAAATTATGTTTTTTGACGATGTGTATCTTGTCGATTTCTATAAAAACACAAGGTTTTGATCTTGCAGTTTAGCAAAATAAATTGCACCATTTTCATGATTTTAATTGTGCATTATCGATGTGTTGATGGATTTCTCGTTTTCATCAAAAAATGAATACGAGTTTTATTTTATACTGTTTTAAGCAGTTTGGGGAATGCGGCAAATTGTCGGTTTAATGAGATGCTGAAAAAAATAACGTTCATGCCCTTGATGAAAGAGTGGTGGAAAGATCCCATATTTGCAACTGCATTGGCGTTTGCTGCTGTGTTGCATTTGGCTTTTTTAACCATGCAATTTTCCATGCCCCAAGAGGCGGATTATAACACCAAAGAAATTGCAGTTTCTTTACGTTCTACGACGGAAAAAATTGAACATGCAGACTTTTTAGCACAAGCCGATCAGCAGGGCTCAGGGACATTCCGTGAGTCACATCGTATGTCGAGTGACATGCCTGCACCGATGATCGAACAAAAAGCCGGGGAGCAAAAAAGCGAAGCTTTAGAACAACTGCAACAAAAGAAAGAGCTGAGCTTTGAAGACAAAGTGTTGATGACAACCTTGAGTTGGCAAAAACAAGCGGAAGAAAACAGTCGAAAAAAAGCCGTTGAGGAGTTGAATAGTCAGTTTCAGGCCAAGGCTGCGATGGTGGCGAGTATCGAAGCTCAATATTTACAACGTCAGCAAAACTTTAGCCGTCAGCAAAAAATTAAAACCATTGATGGTATTCAAGCCAAGCAAGATGTTTCTGCGGCCTATATGGAAAAATTCCGCGAAAAAGTCGAGTTTTATGGCAACCGTTATTATCCTGAAGCGGCAAAACAGCAACAGCTACGCGGTGAAGTACGTTTAATGGTTATTTTGAACAGTAATGGCGGGATTCGTGCCATTCGTTTGATCGAAAGTTCAGGTTCAAGTTTATTGGATGAAGCAGCAAAAACCTCTGTGCGTAAGGCGGCACCTTTTGGTTTGTTTGATGCCAAAATGAAAGACATCTCAGAACTTCGTATTGTGCGTACTTGGCGCTTTGATCCTGCAGAAGCAGAGTTTGAGGTGCGTTAATCAGTCGCGATAGCGTCGCAAAACTTCGCAGATTTCGACGCTAAAATTCGTATACCATTGGTTTTTTCCCAATTGCTGCGCCACTAGATGTTGTGCATCTTGTTGCCAAGCTCGAATGTCTTCTAATGTATTCCAGTAGGAAAGGGCGATTTCATGCTCACCCTCTGTCAGCGCTTCAAAATGTTGACAGTTAAAGTGTGTCAAGGCTTTGTCTCTAAGCTGCTGTGCAGTCGAAAAATACAGCTCATCAAGCGTACAAATGCGTGCTTTAAAAATCACGACATATTGCATATCTTTCCTTCCTTGGTTTTTATGACGATAAAAAAAGCGAGCCGTAGCTCGCTTTTTTGTTCTTAATCTCTTTCCAGATAAGGGTTATCAAACCCTAATTTGGCTAAAATCTCGATTTCCAACGCTTCCATTTCTTCAGCATCTTCATCAGAGGTTTCATGGTCATAGCCCATGAGGTGCAACGTACCGTGTACCAGCATATGCGTAAAGTGGGTCAGGGGTGCTTTGCTTTGTTCTTGTGCTTCACGAAGAACCACAGGAATACAAATCACCAAGTCGCCAATCGGAAATGAGTCTAAAACTGCAGCCATTTCATCGGGGAGATCGCTCGGAAAAGACAACACATTAGTCGGTTTGTCTTTACCACGATATTCCAAGTTCAATTTGTGGCTTTCGTCATTGTCCACACATGCAATACCGATCTCACAATCACTTTGTGTATCGATATGACGTAAAGCCGTTTCCACGACTTTTTTGATATGCGCACGTTTCACCACCAATTCAGGTGACTGAAAATTTTGCTGCAAGGAGAGATTAAGTTTCAAAATGAATCCTTAAATGTTTTCGTCTTGATGCTGCCCATCAGCTTTAGCATCATTGTCCGCCACCAAGGCTTCCTGACGTGCTTTACGTTCTGCACGTTGTTCAGCTGTAAGGCGATGTTGTTCGCTGTCCCATCCCTCATAGGCTTCAACAATTTTTTGAACCAATTGATGACGTACCACGTCACGAGAGTGGAAGCGAGTAATATGAATTTCTTTGATTTTTTCAATCACACGTAAGGCATGTGCCAAACCAGATTGTTGACCACGAGGTAAATCGACCTGTGTAATGTCGCCCGTGATTACTGCACGAGAACCAAAACCTAAACGGGTGAGGAACATTTTCATTTGTTCAGGGGTCGTGTTTTGTGCTTCATCTAAAATCACAAAAGAATGATTTAAGGTACGACCACGCATATAGGCCAGTGGTGCAACTTCAATCACTTGACGTTCAATTAGTTTAGCGACTTTTTCAAAACCGAGCATTTCATACAAAGCGTCGTATAGCGGACGTAAGTAAGGGTCAATTTTTTGGCTCAAATCACCGGGTAAAAAACCCAATTTTTCACCGGCTTCAACCGCAGGGCGAACCAATAAAATGCGTTGAATTTCGTTACGTTCTAGCATATCTACAGCAGCGGCGACCGCGAGATAAGTTTTACCTGTACCCGCTGGGCCGATACCAAATGAAATATCGCTTTGTAAAATACGCTGTACATAGCGTTTTTGATTGGCACCACGTGGATTGATCCGACCTTTACGGGTTTGTAGATAAACATTGTCTAAACCGGTATGCTCATTTTCAGAAAAATCTTCCTGAATTTCGCGGTCAGTCTGACTGCCTTGAATCATCATGTGTAAAATGTCCGCACTAATCTGTGGATTGGTTTCGGACTCCTCATAAAGACGGTGAAGGAGACTTTCGGCTCTCTCTACCGCATCGATTTCCCCATCGACAAAAAAAGCATCTGCACGATGAGAAATTTTGACATCTAAACGTTGTTCAATTTGTTTGAGATGACCGTTATAGGCACCGAGCATGCTTTGTAAACGGTCAAGTGGAATACCAGCAAAAGTTACAGTACGTCGAATCGCTGCAGTCAAGAGAATTCCTTTAAATTGGTCTGACGATTAAGCTTACATTACGCCACGTCAGGCTCAAGATTCAAGAGTTCACCGTAAACAAACTTCAAAGTTTTAATATCGGTCACTTCAATCTCTGCAAAACGCCCAACCCATGCAGGATCACCGATAAAGCTAACCAAACGTGTATTGTCTGCAGTACCAATCAGCAAGTTCGGATCTTTGTCTGAAACAGACTCAATCAAGACACGCTGAATGGTGCCCAGCATGGCATCAGTTTTATCGATACTGGATTGTTTAATCCATTGTTGAACTTTTGCAAGACGTTCTTTTTTCACATCTTCAGGGGTTGTGTCTTCAAGTTCTGAGGCAGGAGTACCCGGACGTTTTGAGTAGATGAAACTGTATGAATGATCGAAGTCCATATCTTGGATAAATTGATAAGTTTCTTCGAAGTTTTCGTCAGTCTCACCCGGGAAGCCAATAATAAAGTCACTAGATAAATGCATATCAGGGCGAACTTGACGTAATTTAGCAATTTTATCGATATATACATCAATCGTGTGGTTACGTTTCATGGCTTGTAGCACGTCATTCGAACCACTTTGAACTGGTAGATGCAAGTGAGAAACCATTTGCGGTAAGTCACGGTAGCATTGAATCAAGTCATCATTAAATTCAAGCGGGTGCGATGTGGTGTAACGAATACGACCAATCCCTGGAATCTCAGCAACTAAACGTAATAAGTCTGCAAAGGTGCAAATATTACCTTCGAAGGTTTCACCACGGTAACCATTAACGTTTTGACCTAAAAGACTGATTTCACGGACACCTTTTTCAGCCAAAGTTGCAATTTCAGCCAATACATCATCCAGTGGACGTGATACCTCTTCTCCACGTGTGTAAGGAACCACACAGAAAGAACAGTATTTTGAGCAGCCTTCCATAATCGAGACAAAGGCTTTAAAACCTTCTACACGCGGTTCCGGCAAAAAGTCGAATTTTTCAATGTCAGGGAATGAAATATCCACCAATTGAATTTTTTCTTTTTTCGGCTTAACCACTTGTTCAGTGTGTTGATCCAGCATTTGCGGTAAACGATGCAAAGTTTGTGGGCCAAAGACCATATCGACATAAGGCGCACGTTTTTGAATGTTGTCACCTTCCTGAGAAGCAACACAACCACCAACACCAATCACCAAGTCTGGATTTTTTTCTTTCAGTTTGCGCCAGCGACCTAACTCTGAAAATACTTTTTCTTGTGCTTTTTCACGAATAGAACAGGTATTCATCAGCAGAATATCAGCTTCTTTTGGATCGTTTGTCAGCACATAGCCGTGAGAATCACCTAAAAGGTCGCCCATACGTTGACTGTCATACTCATTCATCTGACACCCTTGCGTTTCGATGTACAGTTTTTTCACTGCTCCATCTTGAGCTGGGGTGTGCTGTGGCTGGGTAACAGTGTTATCTGGGGCAGCTTGGGCACTATTGGGGATGAAGGTTTGAACCGTCATGTAGGCTCCTAAAGGAATTTTATGAAAATCAATAACCATACGTGGCTGACAGACAATTCAATCAATTGAATTGTGCAGCTGCGGAGGTCAAAAAGGGGATTTTAAGAATGGGCAATATTTTAGCAGTAATTCACTAGAAACTTACAGCCTAAAATTACAACTCTGCCATATTGATTTATGAAGCAAAAATGTTTGAAAATTAATATTGGCTAATCATAAGGTTACATAACAGAACACAATGCATAGTTTAGAATTATTAAACTAATTCCTAAACAAAGTTCGATGTGCTGTAACTGAGCAGAATGACATGAAAGAAGGCAAGTGGATGTTAAAACATAATTTTAAACAGAAAAATTACGCTAAATTACTTGCTTTGAGTGTCGGGCTCTCCGGAATTTCTGCGTTTGCCCAAGCCGCAGATGAGCAGTTTAACGATGCTTTAGGTGCTGCGAATGCAGGCAATATTAGTTTATTACAACAATACCAATCATCCATGCAAAATGACGTTTTGGGCTATTATCCAGAATATTGGTTACTGAATAACAATTTGGCTTCACAGCCAGCAAGTGCCATTATTAATTTTGCACAGCGCTATCCAAATTCGGCAATGGCAGAAAAATTAGCCGCAGATTATGTTGAAGAAAAAGTCAAACAAGCTGATTTCGCTACAGCACAGCCTGTCTTGCAATATGTGACTAATGCTGACCGTGCTGAAACATGTGCCATGGCTCAAGTCCGCGCAAAGTCGGGCGACCCTCTGGTTTACGCAGAATTTAAAGATGTATGGTTGACCACAAACTCACAACCTGACTCGTGTACGGGCTTGGGCCGTATGATGCTGTCGAGTCCTTTAATGACTCAAGATGACCGCCATCAACGGATGTGGGGACAGTTAAGAGCGGGTCAGTCAGGACAAGCGATTGCGACTGCGCAAACCATTGGCGTGAATATTAATTTATCGCAACTCAACACCATTCAAGCCAATCCACTGAATTATTTATGGTCTGCACCCAAAGCCACAGTTGAAGATCATGCATACCTGATTTATGCGATGGGACGCTTGGCAGATAGCGACTTAAATGGCGCAATTTCTTCGGTGAAACGTGCAGCAGAAGGCACACCAGCCGATGTACAAAAAGCCCTATACCGTAGTGTCGGGTATATCGGTGGTACAACGGTGATGAAAAACAATTTCAACCGTGAAGTATTAAATTATCTTGATTTGAGTTATGGCTTGCCTTTTAGTGCAGAAGAAGCCGAGATTTATGCGCGACAAGCCATTCGTTTTGGCGCATGGGAAAGTGTCATTCGTGCAATTGATGCGATGAGCGTTTCGCAAAAGCAAGAAGATCGTTGGCAATATTGGTTAGCACGTGCCTCTGAACAACGTGGCGATGCCTCATCTAAACGTGCGGCTAAAGAAATTTATCGCAAGCTCGCTGCTGGCGATGATTACCATAATTTGTTAGCACGTGACAAAATTGGTCAGTCTTATAACAATATTCCGTCAAATGTGCAGCCTTCGTCACAAGATGCGCAACGTCTCAGTCAGGATATTCACTTCCGTCGTGCCTTTGCATTGCGCAATATTAATGCATCTGACAGCTATATTAACCGTGAATGGAACTGGGCGGTGCGTCAAGCCTATTTAAAGCATGATGATGGCATGATTCTTGCCGCAGCTAAACGAGCAACCGATATGGGTTGGTATGATCGGGCGATTTATGCAGCAGATCGAACCACCAAACAGCATAACTATGCTTTACGTTATGCCATGCCACATCAAAATTATGTGGTGAGTCATAGTCGTAATGCAGGGATTGACCCTGCATGGGCTTATGGCTTGATGCGTCAAGAAAGTCGGTTTGTTACTAGCGCACGTTCACATGTCGGTGCCGGTGGTTTAATGCAAATTATGCCAGACACAGCAAAATTGGTGGCTCGTCAGATGGGGGAGAGTTATAACCCCGCTGCATTAACGGATATGAATACCAATATCCGTTATGGCACTTTCTATTTATCAATGATTCAACGTCAATTGAGTAATAGTCCAGTATTAGCGACTGCAGGCTACAATGCGGGTCCAAATCGTGCTCGACGCTGGCAGCCTGAGTATCAAGCGATTGCAGCGGACCAATATACGGAATCGATTCCATTAACGGAAACTCGAGACTATGTAAAACATGTGATGACCAATGCAACCCATTACGGCCTTTTATTGGGTCAGGGGCCGCAATCGATTGAAAAACGAATGCAAATGATTCCATTACGGAATGCGCAATAAGCATTGAAGCAACGCGCCTGTTTTGAGGCGCAATATGGGTAAATAATGAATGCCGAATTGAACATTAGACCTGTTTATCGAATACTGACATCACTGCTCATCGGCAGTGGTGCTGGCTTTGGTGTGTCTGTGCTTTCGGCAGCACCCGTGGTTAATGGCTATGTGATGGATGTGCAAATGGTGCCAGCTGTTTGCGCCTATGACCCTTTAAAAAGTAAAAAACGTAAATGTCTGGAAGGGTATTCACTCAATATCACGGGACTATATCCAGAAACTTCTACCCGTGATTGCACCACCAATAGTTCAGCTAAACTTTCTCCGTTGCAAGCCAAAGTGGTTGCACGGATTATGCCTGATGAAAATGCTCGTGTGGCGCTTTGGCACACTACCGGCGGCTGTGTCCCAATGAATGCCAGCCAGTATTTCAGAACCATTATTAATCATGCAGATAAGCTAAAAATTCCAGATGAATTGACTAGCCAAGAAACCCAATCCATTCAAGCCAATGTCTTGCGTAATAAAATGTTGCGTATGAACAGCGGATTGGTATCCCAAAGTATTGAATTTAACTGTATGCAAACCCGTGGTGGCAGTTTACTGACCGAGATTAAAATTTGCTATAAAAACAATGGGCAGTATAAAAGTTGCCCTACGACTATTGTCGGAAATTGTCCTGCAACTTTCATAATTAAAGGTTCTTTCTAAGCTTTTTTCGGCATTTTATTTATATTTCCTATCATACTTTTGTTGAAAAGCATTCTCTTTTACATGCAAGCGTCAAAAGATTGGAGTACAATCTTTGCCGTTTATGATTATTAAGATTAGATAGAACAGCTATTTAATCATTATGACCTTCCTCAATTGGAGATAATTACATGAAGCAAGCAGTTCGTGTTGCCGTTACTGGCGCAGCTGGTCAAATCGGTTATAGCTTATTATTCCGTATCGCAAGCGGTGAAATGTTGGGTAAAGACCAACCAGTTATCCTTCAATTATTAGAAATTCCAGTTGAGAAAGCTCAACAAGCGCTTAAAGGCGTAATGATGGAACTTGATGACTGCGCATTCCCTCTTTTAGAAGGTATGATCGGTACTGATGATCCTAAAGTTGCATTCAAAGATGCTGACTACGCTCTTCTTGTAGGTTCACGTCCACGTGGTCCTGGTATGGAACGTGCTGACCTTCTTAAAGTAAACGGTGAAATCTTCATCGGTCAAGGCCAAGCACTTAACGAAGTTGCTAGCCGTGACGTTAAAGTTCTTGTTGTAGGTAACCCTGCAAACACTAACGCTTACATCGCAATGAAATCTGCTCCAGATCTTCCAGCGAAAAACTTCACAGCAATGTTACGTCTTGACCACAACCGTGCGTTAACTCAACTTGCTCAAAAAGCGGGTGTTGCAGTTTCTGACATCAAAAACATGACTGTTTGGGGTAACCACTCTCCAACAATGTATGCGGACTACCGTTTTGCAAATGTAAACGGCGAAAGCTTAAAAGACAAAATCAACGATGCTGCTTGGAACAAAGACGTGTTCCTTCCAACTGTTGGTAAACGTGGTGCTGCGATCATCGAAGCACGTGGTCTTTCTTCTGCTGCTTCTGCTGCAAACGCTGCAATCGACCATATGCGTGATTGGGCGCTTGGCACAAACGGCGAATGGGTAACTATGGGTATTCCTTCTGACGGTTCTTACGGTATTCCTGAAGGCGTAATGTTCGGTTTCCCTGTAACTTGTGAAAATGGCGAGTACAAAATCGTTCAAGGTCTTGAAATCGACGAATTCAGCCGTGAGCGTATCAACTTCACTCTAAACGAGCTTGAAGAAGAACGTGCAGCAGTTGCTGACATGGTTAAATAATTTAATTTTTTAAATTAAATTATAAAAAGGCACTCCATTTGGGGTGCTTTTTTATGGCCTGCGAAAAATATCACGCTTAAGTTTTGAACAAAAAATAACACGTTGAGATGCTGTTGCAACTGACAAAGTCAAATAAACAGATAACTATAAAGATGGGAGAAATGTTATTGGCTTGAGGAGAACGGCAATGTTTGATCAACAACCGACGTTGGAACTATTTTTTGAACAATTGGGGTTGGATGCAACTCCGGAAGGCATCGATCAATTTATCGAAACGCATCAAATCACCATGGATGTTCCATTGCATGAAGCGCCATTTTGGACGAAGTCACAGCGTGACTTTATTATCAGTCATTGGAAAAAAGATGATGACTGGGCCATAGTGGTCGATATTTTAAATGAACAATTGCATACAGAACATAAGCTTTCCGGATCATGCAAAATCTAAATACAATTTGAAACAACAAACCTAGTTTTAACGCTAGGTTTTTTTATCGGCATCATATAAGTTAATTAAATAATAAATGACAGATTAGTTGATAAGGAGGGCGAGATGCTCAATCAAAATAAACCATCCTTAGCTTTATTGTTTTCTCAATTGGGGTTAGCCAGCAGTCCAGCTGCGATCGAGTTATACGTGCGTACGCATCAGCTTGCTGCAAGTGAAAATTTACATGATGCGCCGTTTTGGAATAAAGCGCAGCGTGATTTTCTAATCAGTCATTTAGTACAAGATGATGATTGGGCTATTTGGATTGATGAGCTGAATCAACAGTTGCATATGGATGCATATAAGCTGCAGCCAGCATAGATTTCATTTCTCCACAAATAAAAAAACACCTCCTCGGAGGTGTTTTTTTATTTAGTGCAATTTGCTTTGGCGTAATTCTGAAAACCAGTCTTCTTGGCGATAAGGATTAAATGCAGGATGCTCAAGTAAAGTGGTCAGTTTGAATTCTTGAGATTTGCAGTATTTATTTAACCAGTGGCGGGTTAACGCAGGTTCCTGTTTTACCGCAGAGGCATAGGCCAAGTAGAAGTAAATGTCGCCATGTTCAGCTTTTGACATCGGTTTCATAATCTGCTGGGTAATCAAGGCATAGCGCTGCTCTTGGGTGATTTCAAAAAATACCATATAGGCTTTGGCTAAATGTACAGACAAATTGATGTATAGCTCAATCGGCATTTCTTCAAATTCAATCCGGCTTTGCTCAAGTAGAACAATGGCTTCTTGCAGAAAATACACTTGTTCTTGATGGTTCTTACTTAAATTAACCAATTGCAGGCGTAAGTCTGCGCGCTCAAGAGCAAGTTCAGGGCTGTTGCCTTGTAGAAATAATTGATCGGTTTCGCCAATACGCTGAATAATTTTATGACTGTTTTGACGCATCGGGTACATCCTCATCTATGAATGACTCATATATGAGGATAGTTTAAGGGATTTAAAGGAGGAATCTCGAATTACCACATCGAGTTGTCATTACGTAGCCAAGCCGTAATCGATAAACGTTGATGTTTAGCTTCGAGTACCTCGTGTAATAGGTCACTTTGGAATAACGCAATGCGATTCGGTTTAGGTTCTAAAATATGCCAAACATCATTCTTATCTTGTAAGCGCAATTCACCGCCCCAGTCGGCTTGCCAATATTCATGCAAATAATAAACCGCTGAAATGACACGTCCATTTTTGCCTTGAGGATTATCTTTGTGTAGTGCATAAAACTCACCTGCGTTATAACAAGCAAAATGTGCTTCGACTTCGTGAATGCCAGAAAAAAATGCGCGATTAAATTGTTCTGATAAATGTTCTAAGGCTTGAACGTGTTCTTGTGCGACATCTAATGTGTCGTTAATCCATAAAATATGATCACTTCTAATTTTACTGATGACCCCATTTTGTACGGCTGCATCCCTAAATTTATTTAAATTTGACATACATTCTTCAACAAGTGCATGTATATATTCAGCAGGATAAGCGTCATCAATAATGCTAAACCCGTGTTGATCTAAATCATCGAGGATTTGATCAACCGGCCAAGACTTTGGGAGAAAGGCTGTTTCCATATACGATCCATAAAGTTGTGGAAAAAAAGGTGACGTATTCTAGAGCAAGAATAGCATCGGAATGAAACTATTTTTCATGCTAAAATGTCCGTTGATATTAGGAATTAAAGAAACATGAATTACCGTCACCATTTCCATGCAGGCAACTTTGCCGACGTGATGAAGCACGTTTTGCTGCTTCAGTTATTAAGTCGACTGAATGCAAAAGATAAACCTTATCGCTATGTAGATACACATGGTGGTGCAGGTAAATATGATCTTTCGACCTCTGAAGCACAGAAATCAGGTGAGTTTTTAAATGGTATTCATCGTTTAGTTAAGCTCGATGATTCGATTAAACGCAATGCGCCTGAAGGTGTTCAACAATATTTAAAAGTTGTTGAAAAAATGCGTGAAAACTTTGGCAAAGGCGCTTATCCAGGCTCTCCGTGGTTCGCACTTGAAGGCATGCGTGAAACTGATAAGGCAACGATTTTTGAAATGCAGCGCGATGTATTCCAACAATTGCGCCACAATATTTTTGATAAACGTGCAGGCTTGCATGAGCGTGATGCTTACGAAGGTTTACTGGCTGTAATTCCACCAAAAGAAAAACGTGGTTTGGTCATGATTGACCCGCCTTACGAATTAGAACGTAAAGATTTTCCACAGCTTGTAGAATTGTTGGTGGCTGCTTATAAAAAATGGCCGACAGGCGTTTTTGCGGTATGGTATCCAATTAAAGACCGCGCGATGATTGAACGTTTTGAAAAGAAAATGTACAAAACCGGCATTCGTCGTCAGTTAGTTTGCGAAATTTGTGTATGGCCAGATGACACTCCAGTCGGTCTAAATGGTTGTGGTTTATTGGTGATTAACCCACCTTGGAAATTCTCTGAAGATGCGGACGAAGCATTACAATGGTTGTTCCCACATCTTCGTATGAATGAAAATGGTGGTCATGCAGCCGTACGTTGGTTGGTTGGCGAATAATTTTAAACTTGAAAAAGAAAGGTCACAGTTAGGATCGAACAATGACAAATACAAATAAACCTGAGCGGGAAATTTCTTCAAAGGATGAAAATGCATTTGATGGCATTACATTTGAAGTTGAAGAAGAGGAGCATACCCATGAAGGGCATAAAGTGAAACGTCGTGGGATCTATCTGTGGCCAAACTTGATTACAACTGCAGCGTTGTTATCCGGCTTTTATTCAATAATTGCCAGTATGAATGGTGAGTTTCAACAAGCCATTTATGCCATTTTCCTTGCAGCATTATTTGATGGTTTGGATGGACGTGTCGCACGTGCTATCGGCGCACAAAGTCCTTTTGGTGAACAGTTTGACTCGTTGTCGGACTTGCTAGCATTTGGTGTTGCACCTGCCATTTTAATGTATAGCTGGAGTCTAAATGACTTAGGCCGTATTGGCCTTGCAGCATGTTTTGTTTACACCGCATGTGCAGCCTTCCGTTTAGCACGTTTTAACGTACAAATTGGGGTTGTCGATAAACGTTATTTTATTGGTGTTGCAAGTCCACTCGCAGCCGTTATGATTATTTCATTGGTATGGGTAGGTATGGATATCCCTGCGGTCTTCGACTTACGCGAAACAGGTATTCAGATTTTTAATGCGGTAGTGATTATTGCAGTGGGTCTATTGATGATCTCAAATGTAAAATACTATTCATTTAAAACTGTGGATCGTCGCCGTGTTCCATTTGCGGTGTTGCCAATCATAGTCTTCATTTTAGCTGCTGTAACGTATAATATTCCAATGGGTATTTTAATTATTTCAGTAATTTATGCATTGTCTGGCTTTGTCACAACCTTAATGGCAAAAAAGGCTGAAGCATGAGTTAAAACATGAAATAAAAATGAAAAGGAGCTTGATATGCAGATATTTCAAGATTTCTTGGATCAATCAAGACGATTGAATCAAGCTCCAGATATGCAACATAAAAAAATAAATCTACATGCGCCGAATACGCCTTACCCTTCAGTCCATTATGGACTCTGTCTACCGAATCTTCCTGCGCCCTTACATTATCTTAACTTTATAAGTTGGCTCGGTCAGCCTCAGATTCCCGCTTTTCAAAATCCTGTGTCCATTCAACAAGACGAACTCAATACAGCCACAGTATTGACCAGTGTGAGCGGTCATATGGTTGGGCAATTACAATCATATTCCATCAAAGACGACTGTAGTCTGAGTGATACCGTCTTTAAATTTAGAGATAAAGAGCAGATTGGTTGGGATGGAGCGGTATTTCAAATCCATCGAGAAGATACTGAACTCAGTTTAGATTTGTCCGTACAAACTACCGATATTTCTTCGTGTTTAATTAAGTTGAGATTAGGTCTTGCTGAATATTGGTCGGTGATGTGCCAATGTGAAGGTCAAATCAAATTTCAGGGCCAGATGTATGATGTAAATCAGCTGGCGGTATTATCCTATGCACAAATACGCAAGTTCCCATATTTACCTTTAGCATTTTATACCCATCAGGTAATCAACCTCAGCCGACAGCGTCAAATCATCTTTATGCAAACGCGAGATCGCTATAACAATATTTTGAGCTCACGTTTATATCTAAGAGATTTAAATCAGAAGCAAGTGTTCATGGCAGACCAAGGCGTGTTCTTTAAAGTCATGCGCGTTTATCCTGTGGTTAAAACCCCCAATTTGCAAAAAATGTATTTACCACGTGAATTTGAATGGATTTACCAAAATGACAAACTAAAAATACATATACAGGCGCAGAGCCGTGGGGATTTTAAATTTGGACTCGGCGCTGGCTATGCAGGAAGCTTTAACTATCAAATTAAAATTAACGACGAAATCGAGTGTGGGGAGGGTGGCTACTGTGAATATGTCGATTGTCGAGCTTTAAAATGGCAAGAAAAGAATGAAAAAGATAAATTAACGGACAAATATGGAAATATTGTGCCTTTTATGCTCAAAAAATAGTAAAAAAACTCAATTTAGTAGAATAAATAAACAAACGTAATGAAAAATTAAAAATAAATGGAAAAGGGTGTTGCAACGGATGTGAAATGCTGTAGAATGCACATCCATCGGCGGTGATGAAGATTAAAACTTCTGATAAAACAATGACTTGGTTGAATTGATTAAGTTGGGTTTTATTTGATAAGTTTAAAAA